>DASWER010000589.1:0-1667 GCA_036394655.1 Burkholderiales bacterium | reverse complement strand
GCCTTCGCCACCCAGCGCTGCGCGCTCTCGCGCAGCATCAGCGCCTGCGGGTCGAACCAGCGCCCCTCATAGAGCAGCCGCCCGAGGCGCAGGCCGTTGATGCGGTACTGCTCGATCGTGTCTTCGTTGTGGATGCCGGTGACCAGGCGCTCATAGGCGACATGCAGCAGCGCCATCCCCGGCGCCTCGTAGACGCCGCGGCTCTTCGCCTCGATGATGCGGTTCTCGATCTGGTCGCACATGCCCAGGCCATGGCGCCCGCCGATGACGTTCGCCTCGGTGAAGAGCGCCACCGCGTCCTTGAAGCGGTGGCCGTTCAGCGCCACCGGCACGCCTTCCTCGAAACCCACCGCCACCTTCTCCGGCTTTACCTTGACGTCCTCGCGCCAGAACGCCACGCCCATGATCGGCCGCACGATCGGCAGGCCCTTGTCGAGGAACTCGAGGTCCTTCGCCTCGTGGGTCGCCCCGAGGATGTTCGAGTCGGTCGAGTACGCCTTCTCGGCACTCATCCGGTAGTCGGCACCGGCCTTTGCCAGATAGGCGGACATTTCCTTGCGCCCGCCAAGCTGGTCGATGAACTTCTGGTCGAGCCAGGGTTTGTAAATTCGCAAGTCCGGGTTCGCGAGCAGGCCATAGCGATAGAAGCGCTCGATATCATTGCCCTTGAACGTGCTGCCGTCGCTCCAGACGCCGACGTCGTCGTCGCGCATCGCGACGACCAGCATCGTTCCGGTCACCGCACGGCCGAGCGGCGTGGTGTTGAAGTAGGTCGCGCCGGCGGTGGAGATGTGGAACGCGCCGCACTGGATCGCCGCGATGCCTTCGGCGACGAGCTGCGGCCGGCACTCGACCAGGCGCGCTTTCGCGGCGCCGTAGGCGAGCGCCTTCTTCGGAATCTCGCCGTAGTCCGTCTCGTCCGGCTGGCCGAGGTTGGCGGTGTAGGCGTACGGAATCGCGCCGTTCGCACGCATCCAGTGCACCGCGGCGCTCGTGTCGAGCCCCCCGGAGAACGCGATGCCGATCTTTTCCCCTTTGGGAAGCGTGCCAAGAATCGTCGCCAAGCCTGCACTCCAAAAGTTGGAATGATAGGGTATCCGGCCTCATTGCTTACCCGCGCGGCTTAGAATGCCGCGCGTGCGCTTCCTCGCGGCCCTCGTTGGGTGCCTGTCTTTCAGCGGCGTATTTGCCGCGCCGTTCGCGGTGCAGCTCGGCGACACGCGCGTCGCGCTCGACGCGCCGCCGGGCTTCGCCGACGTGCAGGGCACCGGCTCGCCGCGCCTGCTCGAGCTGGCCGAGGCGCTGACCTCGGCGTCGAACCGCATCCTGCTGTTCGCGCTCGAGGATGCGGACGTGCGCCGCTTCAATGTCGGCGATTCGCCGGAGCTGCGCCGCTACGTCATCGTCGTCACGCCGAAGGGCCTCGAGTCCGGTCGCGTCACGCCCGCCGCCTTCGGTACGCTGGTCTCCGATTCGCTGCGTGAGCTCGGCTCGCCGCCCGGCGCGGACGCCGACCTGCGCACCCACCTCGACGCGCAGGCGCGCGGCCGCACCGTCTTGCTCGCCGAGCTGCGCAAGGACCAGGACGTCGCCTCGGTGCTGCAGGGCGTGCGCCTTCCCGACCCGCAGGGCACGAAGAGCGCGCCGGCTCGCTACGTGCTCTCCAC
>DASWER010000588.1:0-15733 GCA_036394655.1 Burkholderiales bacterium | reverse complement strand
TGCTGGTCGAGCAGTACTACGACTTCGCGCGCTCCCTGGCGGACCAGTACCTGGTGATGGAGCGCGGCGAGATCGTCGCTCGCGGCGCCGGCGCCGACATGGAACGCGACGACGTCAAGCGCCTGCTGGCGGTATGATTTTGCGATGCGCCTTGCCGAACCGGTCGCGGCATCCTGGAAGGCAAGCCTCTCGCTCGGATTTACCCCGCGGGGCGAGCGCTCAGTGCTTACCCGCCGCCAGCACGACGGTCCGTTGGTCGTGCAGAAGCCGCTCTATCCGGAAGGCGAGGGCGTGTGCCACGCGATTGTCGTGCATCCGCCCGGCGGCATCGCCGGCGGCGACGAGCTCGCGCTCGATGTTCGCTGCGAGCACGGCAGCCATGCCGTCCTGACGACGCCGGGTGCGGGCAAGTGGTACCGCTCGGCAGGGACATTGGCGCGGCAGTCCCTCGACTTCAACGTCGCCGGCACGCTCGAGTGGCTGCCGCGCGAGACCATCGTCTTCGACGGCGCGCTCGCTGCCCTGGATTGCAACATCGTGCTCGAGGACGAAGCACGGTACATCGGCTGGGAGATCGTCTGCCTCGGCCGCCGCGGCGCGGGCGAGCGCTTCCAGCATGGCTGCTTGCAGATTGCGACACGCATCGACCGCGGGGAGCGCACGCTGTACATCGACAAAGGCGAGATCGAAGCCGGTGGACGCCTGATGCATTCGCCCGCCGGTCTCGGCGGCCGCAGCGTCTTCGGCACCTTCATCGCCACCTCGACCGAACCGCTGGGGGCGGCGCGCGCCGCAGCGCCGGAGCTGGCGGTTACGCAGCTACCCGGTCTTCTCGTCGCGCGCTACCTCGGCGATTCGAGCGAGGAGGCGCTGCGCGCCTTCATCCAGTTGTGGACCGTGATGCGTCCGGTAGTGGTCGGGCGCGCGGCGGTCGAGCCGCGAATCTGGCGCACCTAGCGCAGCTCGCCCTTCATCGCGCGCACCGCGCTGCGCCAGGCATCGAGCGTCTGCGCGATTTCGCGCGGCCCGTGGGCGGCGGAAACGAAGCCGCCGGGCCCGCCGGCGATGTCGACGCCGTGCGCGAGAAGCGCGATGCGCAGCTTGTTGTTGAGCTGCGGGTCGCGGCCGCCCTTCAGGCCGTTGAAGCCGAGCTTAAGCGGATCGAAGCTCGCCGGATCGATGGGCAAGCGTGCGGGGTTGGGAAAGATGACGAACACCGAAGCCTCTCCGAAAACTCCCCATGGCACGCCTTCCTCGACCAGGATGCGGCGCATTCCGACGCGCAGCTCTTCGGCCGTTGCCTCGGCGCGCTGGCAGGCATCGGTCGACGAGACGAGCGACAGCATGGTCACGCCAGCCGCGGCACACAGCGGATTGGCGTTGAAGGTGCCCTGATGGCCCACCTTTTCGCGTCCGGCGGCCTTTGCCGCGACCGGATCGATCTGGTCCAGGATTTCTCTCGCGCCCGCGACCGCGCCGCCGGGCAGGCCGCCGGCGAGGATCTTGGCGAGCACCGTGAGCTCGGGAACAATGCCGTAGCGCGCCTGCGCCCCGCCGCGCGACCAGCGAAAGCCCGTGATCACCTCATCGAAGATCAATGGCACGCCGCGCGCTTTGGTGGCAGCGCGCAGCGCCGCGAGGAATCCTGCGGGCAGCGGCACCTGGCCCCAAGACGCGCCGGAAGGCTCGACGATGATCGCGGCGATGTCGTCGCGGCTTTGCAGTGCGTCCACCGCCGGCGCGGGCGTGTCCGCGCTCAGCACGATGGATTCGCCGACGACGGCGGCGGGGATGCCGGCGGGAATCGAGCCGTCGTAGTGCGACATCGCACCAGCCGCGACGGCGTCGTGCCAGCCGTGGAAGTGGCCGACGAAGCGCACGATCTTCGATTTTCCGGTGTAGGCGCGCGCAAGGCGCAGCGCGAGCTGCGTCGCCTCGGTGCCCGAGGCGGTGAAGCGCACGCGCTCGGCCGAAGGCACGAGCCGCTGCACGAGCTCGGCCCATTGCACTTCGAGCTCGTGCGAGGCGCCCCAGTGCGTGCCGAGCGTCGCCTGGCGCTGAATCGCCTCGACGAGCGGCGCATGCGCATGGCCAAAGAGCAGCGCGCCGTGTCCGCCGAAGTAATCGACATACTCATTACCGTCGACGTCCCATTTGCGCGCGCCGGCCGCGCGCGCCGCGTAGATCGGGTAGGGCGAGGTAGCGCGCGAGTCGTGCGTCAGGCCTGCCGGCAGCACCCGCGAAGCCCGTGCATAGAGCGCCGCAGATGCGGGCGTACGCGCCCGGTACCGGTCTTCGATCATGTACTATGTTTTCACAAGGAGAGGGGCCAATGCTAACCCGCACGTTGAGTGGAATCGTCGCCGGCTCGCTCGTTGCATTCAGTCTCTCTGCGCAGGACCTGCCGCGCACCCAGTTCAAGGTGATCGGTCTCAACAGCCCGACGGTCGCTTCGAGCGTCGACGAGGTGCCGTTCTGGCGCGAGACGCTGACCAAGGCGTCCAGCGGCGCCATCACCGCCGACATCACGCCGCTCGACCAGATGGGCATCGACGACAAGACGATGCTGCGCCTGCTGCGCCTCGGGGTGATGGATTTCGCCGGCATGGACATCTCCAAGATGGCAGGCGACGACCCGCGCTTCGAGGGCTGCGACCTCGCGGGCATCACGCTCGATGCCGACAAGGCGCGCGCCGCCTGCGAGGCCTACCGCGCGGTGATCGACCGGCAGATGCAGAAGAACTGGAACGCGCGGCTGCTCGCCTTCGGCGGCAACCCGCCGCAGGTGTTCTGGTGCCGCACGGTGATCGGCGGCCTGGGCGATTTCAAGGGCAAGAAGGTGCGCGTGTTCAACAACACCATGCGCGACTTCCTCTCCGGCGTCGGCGCCACCGCGGTGAGCATGGCGTTCGCCGAAGTGGTCCCGGCGCTCAGTGCCGGCGTGGTCGACTGCGCCGTCACCGGCAGCCTTTCGGGCAACACGGCGGGCTGGCCGGAAGTGACGAAGTCGCTCTATCCGATGTCGCTCGGCTGGAGCATCAATGTGATGGCGGTGAACCTCGCCACCTGGAACCGCCTCGACAAGCGCGTGCAGAGCTTCATGCTCGACCAGGTGAAAGCCTACGAGAGCAAGATGTGGGACACGCTCAAGAAGGCGACCGCCGAGGCCGACAACTGCAACACCGGGAAGCAGCCCTGCACCATGGGCAAGCTCGCCAAGATGACCATCGTGCCGGTGAAGCCGGCCGAGGCGGAGATGCACAAGAAGCTGGTCGAAGGCGCGGTGCTCGCCGGCTGGGCCAAGCGCTGCGGCGCCGAATGCGCTGCGGAATGGAATAGCAGCGTCGGCAAGCTGCTAGGTCTCAAAGCACCAACCACGCTCTAAGGCCGATGGAGCGCCTGCAGGCCATCGCCACGGCAATCTCCCGCGGCGGGGCCATCGTCGGCGGGGCGTTGCTGCTCGCCGCCTCGATCGTGATCTGCATCGACATCGCCTTGCGCTACGCGTTTTCGCTAACGATCGGCGGCGCGGACGATCTTTCCGGCTATGCGCTGGCGATCTCGAGCGCCTGGGGCTTTTCGGCGGCATTGCTCAGCCGCTCGCACATCCGCATCGACACGGTCTACGTGCGGGTGAGGAGCCGCGCCGCGCGGGCCGCGCTCGACATGTTGAGCCTCGCGTCCTTCGCGTTGTTCGGCGGACTCGTCGCCTGGCATGGCTGGGGCGTCCTGCAGCAGTCCTACGTTTCCAATTCACACTCGCAGTCGGCGATCGAAATGCCGCTCACCATCCCGCAGGCGCTGTGGTTTGCGGGTCTCGCGTTCTTCGTCGCCGTGGCGCTGCTGCTCCTCGCGCGGGCGCTGCTCGCCCTGCTGCGGCGCGATCTCGACGATCTCTTCAGGCTGATCGGCTCGAAGTCCGCGCTGGCCGAGGCGAAGGAAGAAATCAGCGCCGTCGCGCACGCGCTCGAAGCCGAGCCGAAGAAATGACGGCGGCGATTTCGCTCGCCGTGCTGCTGCTGGTGCTCGGCAGCTCGATCGCCGTGGCCGCCGGCATGGCCATGGTCGGCCTGATCCTCAATCAGCTCTATTCGCAGATGCCGCTCACGCGAATGCTGGGCGAGCTCACCTGGTCGACCACCAGCAACTTCATCCTCACCGCCATTCCGTTCTACATCATGTTCGGCGAGATCCTGCTGCGCAGCGGCATCGCCGAGCGCATGTACAACGCCATGATCCAGTGGCTCTCGTGGCTGCCCGGCGGCCTGATGCACTCCAACGTCGGCTCCTGCGCGCTTTTCGGCTCGGTATCAGGCTCGAGCGTCGCAACCGCGGCGACCATCGGCGTCGTCGCGATGGGCGAGATCGACAAGCACAAGTACAACGAGCGTCTGTTCCTCGGCACGCTCGCCGCCGGCGGCACGCTCGGCATCCTCATCCCGCCGTCGATCAACATGATCATCTACGGCGTGATGACCGACACCTCGGTGCCGAAGCTCTACCTCGCCGGATTCATCCCCGGCTTCATCCTCACGGTGCTCTTCAGCCTCACCGTGCTCATCGCCTGCATGTGGAAGCCGCACTGGGGAGGAGAGAAGATCCAGACGAGCTGGGAAGAGCGCTGGCGCACGCTGCCCGATCTCCTGCCGCCGCTCGTGCTGCTCCTGATAGTGGTCGGCGCCATCTTCTTCGGCCTCGCCACCGCTACCGAGTCGGCGGCCGTCGGCATCCTCGGCGCGCTCGTCATCGCGGCCTGGCGGCGGCGAGTCACCCTCACCATGCTGCGCGAGGTCTGCGAAGGTACCGTGCGCACCACGGCGATGGTGGTGGCGATTCTCGTCGGCGCCTTTTTCCTGAACGTGGTGATCCAGACGATCGGCCTCACGCAGCAGCTCGCCAGGCTGATCACTGCGTATCAGCTCACGCCGGCCCAGGTCCTCACCGCGGTGATCGTGCTCTATCTGGTGCTGGGCACGTTCATGGAGGAGCTGTCGATGATGATTTCGACCATCCCGATCACGACGCCCCTGATCGTGCACGCCGGCTACGACCCGGTCTGGTTCGGGATCCTGCTCGTGCTTCTCATCCAGACCGCGATGATCTCGCCGCCCTTCGGCATCAATCTCTTCGTGATCCACGGCCTGCGCGGCCGCGGCACGCTCTCCGACGTCGAGATCGGCTCGGCGCCGTTCGTGATCGCGTTGCTGATCATGATCGGGCTGATCTGCGTGTTCCCCGATATCGTGATGTGGGCGCCACGGGTGTTCGGATGAACGCTAGCCGAACGTCTGCTAACGGCCCAGAGGGGACGTTTACAAGCTTTTTAAGGCTATGACTTCGCTATATGACGCCATGTAGGTATTAGCTCTTTGAGCCTGACCAGATACCCATACAACTTTTCATTCGCATCATAGATTTCTCGAGCGATGGCAAAGATGTCATCTGCCGAAAACGCTTTCCGAGGACCGAACTTCAATTTCCCTCGCGCTCTGATCGGCAGTATTTCGGTTTTCCCTTCGGCCGCATATCCGAATGTCGAATGAACCATATCGTTTCTCTTAGGGTAGATCTCACCAATGATGTGGTTCAAATGCATTTCCATCTCTTCTGCCAACTTCTTCTCTGGGCCAGTAACTAAGAGATCAACGAGAGCTTTGGCAATGTTCACCAACATGCTTTCGTTTATGTGCGCCGTAATCGCGAGCGCGCTCGTCTGTCTTATGTTTGCCAATTCCCAAATAATTTCCTTCACGTTTTCTTCTAATTCGGCCCATCTGACAGCGACCTCTCCAATACCCTGGAGATGCTTGTCGGTCAGATTTACCGCTTGCGCCAGATTCCCTATTGGTCGGCCCATAGATCAAGCTCCAGGCTGTGATTTATGTCTGCTTTGGGTCGATAGCGGACATCGACGTGTCTCGACCGACCTCTACCCGAGCTCGATGACGATGTTGCCGGTGGCATCGAGCTCGGCTTTCGCGCCCGGCGGCACGACACAGGTCGCGTCGTACTCCTCGACGATCAAGGGGCCGGTGCGCGGCTTCGCGAGATCGGAGCGCCGCATCACCGCTGTCTCGACCCACGAGCCGAAGTAAGCCGGGCGCGGAGGAGGCGGTGTAGGTTCCGCGCGGCTCGCGCGCACGCGCTCGGGCACGCTCGGGCCTTCGCGCAGGCCGTAGCCCACCACCTGGATCGCCACCAGCTCCACCGGCTCGTCCTCGCCGGCGCGGTGCCCGTAGGTCTTCTCATGCTCGCGGCCGAAGGCCTCTTCGAGATAGGCGAAGTCGATCGGGCCCTCGCGCACCGGCACCGTCAGCTCATAGGTCTGGCCGTGGTAATGCAATGAAGCCGCGCGCCGGATTCGCGCTTTGTCCGCCGTGAATCCTTCCGCCGCGAGCTGATCGTGCGCCTGCTTCGCGAGCGCGTCCCAGGCTCGCTGCACTTCGGTCCGATCCGCGCTGCGCAGCAGCCGCCGGAACGTGCGCGCGTAATGATGCTCCACGTCGGCGTACAGCAGCCCGAAGGAGGAGAAGAGGCCCGCGGAGGGCGGCACCACGATGCGCTTCATGCCGAGCGCCTCTGCCATGCCGCAGGCGAACACCGGGCCGTTGCCGCCGAAGGCGAACAGCGCGAATTCGCGCGGGTCGCGGCCGCGTTCGCTGGATACCGCGCGGATCGCGCGGATCATATTGGATGCGGCGATCAGGTGAGCGCCGTGCGCCGCGCGCTCGAGCGGCATGTGCAGCGGTTTTGCAATCCGATCGTCGAAGCTGCGGCGTGCCTTGTCGGCATTGAGCTTCAGAGCGCCGCCGACGAGATGCGCCGGGTTGAGGTAGCCCAGCAGCAGGTTGGCGTCGGTCACCGTGGGCGTCTCGCCGCCCTTGTCGTAGCACACCGGGCCCGGCGAGGCGCCGGCGCTCTCGGGCCCGACCTGCAGCGCGCCGGCAGGGTCGATCCACACCAGCGAGCCGCCGCCCGCGCCCACCTCGGCGAGATCGATCGCCGGCACCTTGAGGTGATAGCCCGCGCCGGTGAGCAGGCGCGAGCCGATCATGATGCCCGCGCCCACCGAATATTCCTGCGCGCGCGTGACTTCGCCGTCCTCGACTATCGCGGCCTTCGCGGTGGTGCCGCCCATGTCGAAGGTGATGATCTTCGGCAGGCGCTTCGCCCGCGCGAGCGCCTGCGCGCCGACCACGCCGCCCGCCGGCCCCGACTCGATGATGTGGATCGGGCGCTCGGCCGACGCCGCGTCGGTGGTGAGGCCGCCGTTCGACTGCATCAGCAGCAGCCGCGCGCGCACGCCGGCCTCGTCGAGCCCCTTGCGCAGCGCCCGCAGGTAGCGGCCGACGATCGGCGTCACGTAGGCGTTGATCACCGTGGTCGAGGTGCGCTCGTATTCCTTGATCTCCGGCAGCACCTCGCAGGAGAGCGAGCAGGGCAACGATGGCGCCTTTCTCCTGATTGCCTCTTTAACCAAAAGCTCATGCGACGGATTGGCGTACGAGTGCAGCAGGCAGACCGCGATCGCCTCGACCTTCTCCTCGAGCAACTCGTCGACCGCACGCTCGGCATCGCGCGCATCGAGCGCGCGCTCGACCTCGCCCGCCGCGTTGACGCGCTCGTCGACCACCTTGCGCAGATAGCGCTCGACCAGCGGCGCCGGCTTGGTCCAGGCGATGTCGTACATGCGCGGCATGCGCAGCGTGCGGATCTCGAGCACGTCGCGGAATCCCTTCGTCGTGATCAGCCCGGTTCTCGCGCCCTTGTGCTCCAGGATCGCGTTCGAGGCTACGGTCGTGCCGTGGCGCAGCTCTTCGATCGCCTCGGGCGCGAGGCGCGTCTCGCGCAACACTTCCGTCAGGCCTTCGACGATCGCCTGCGCGTAGTTCTCGACGCTCGAGGAGATCTTCTTGGTGTGGATCGTGCCGTCGGCGCCGAGCAGCACGATGTCGGTGAAGGTGCCGCCGACGTCGACACCGACGCGGTAACGGATCACTGCAGCTAAGCGGCCTTGCGCGCCCGCGGCAGCGGATCTTCGCGCTGCACCGCCGGCACTTCGCGCCAGCCGCGCGCGGCGCGGATCTCCGCGCGGCGCTTGGTCGTCGCCGCGGTGTCCACTTTCCCGCTCGCGATGATCACACCGTAATCGGCGGCGGCCTTCGCTGGCGAGAGCAGCTCGTTGCGCACGTCGCGCAGCACCGCCGCCGGCTCGCGCTCCAGCGGATCGCCCCAGCCGCCCGCGCCGGCGAGCACATGGCGGAAGACGTCGCCGCGCTTGATGTTCATGGTGAACTTGGAGGGCAGCGTGCGATTTTCGCCTTCGGGATGGAGATAGTTCTCCGACGGCATGCCGGGGCTGCCGCCATAGAGCCCGAACGGCCGGTGCGTGCGGCGGTCCGAGCGCACCTGCAGCACGCCTTCTTCCTCGAGGAAGCGATAGTCGCGGCGAAACGGCACGCCGCCGCGGTATTTGCCGGCGCCCGCCTTGTCGGCGACGAACTCGTACGAGAGGAACTCGATCGGCTGCTCGGTCTCGGTGACCTCGATCGAGTGCGAGGCCATGTTGGCGAACATGTGCGAGTTGCCGTCGAGGCCGTCGGCCCAGGGCCGCGCGCCCCACGCGCCGCAGGTGAAGTCGACGTAGATGTACGGCTTGCGGTCGGCGTAATAGCCGCCGATCGAGACGCCGGTGTTGCCGCCGTCGCCCGCGGCCTTCACCTTGTCGGGCAGCATCATGGCGAGCGCGCCGAACATGCAGTCGGTCATGCGAAAGCCGGTGAGGCCGCGCGCGGCACACGCGGCCGGCAGCACGCCGTTGCCCACGGTGCCCGGCGGGCAGATCACCTCGATGGCGCGGAACACGCCCTCGTTGTTCGGGATGCCCTGCGGCAGCACCGAGCGCACGCCGGTGTACGAAGCAGCCTTGGTGAAGGAGAGCGTGTTGTTGATTGCGCCTTTGACCTGCGGATTGGTGCCGGTCCAGTCGACCACCATGTGCCCGCCGCGTTTGCGCAGCGTGACGAAGAGGCGAATCGGCTTGCCGTAATCGACGCCGTCGTCGTCGATCCAGTCCTCGAAGCTCCATTCGCCGTCGGGCAGTCTTTCGAGCGCCGCGCGCGTCAGGCGCTCGGCGTAATCGATGGTCTCGCGCATGTAGGCCTTGGTCTGCTCGGGACCGTACTTTGCCACCAGCTCGGCGAACTGCTTCTCGGCGATGTGGCAGGCGGCGAGCTGCGCGCGCAGGTCGCCGAACACCTTGACCGGCAGGCGCACGTTGCGCTCGATGAAGGTCATGAGCGTCTTGTTGATCACGCCAGCCTCGTACATCTTGAGCGGCGCGATGCGCAGCCCCTCGGCGTAGATCTCGGTCGAGTCGGACGCGTTCGAGCCGGCGACGCGGCCGCCGACGTCGGTGTGGTGGCAGACGGTGCAGGCGAAGGCGATGCGTTGGCCTTCGTGGAACAGCGGCTTGAAGACAAAAATGTCGGGCAGGTGCATGCCGCCGTCGAAGGGATCGTTCATGATGAAGACATCGCCCGGCCGGATTTCGTCCCGGTAATGGTGCATGATCGATGCCATCGCCGTGGGCACCGAGCCGAGATGCCCGGGAAGCGTCAGGCCCTGCGCGACGAGCCGGCCCTCGGCGTCGGCGAACCCCGTCGAGTAGTCCATGTTGTCCTTCAGCACGCCGGAGTAAGTCGTGCGGAACACGGTGAGCGCCATCTCGTCGGCGATCGAGAAGATGGCGTTCTTGAAGAGCTCGAAGGCTATCGGGTCCATGGCTTATTATGCCGCGCGCGTGAACGACGTCCGCGGCATGCCCGAGCAGAGGGCCCTCAGCCGGAAAGAAGCCGGCGGATAGCGTCTGGCAGTCCGGCGTTCGGCTTTCGCGGCGGCGCCACGTACGGCGCACGGCGTGCGCTTTCTGCCTGGCGCACCGCCGCGGCGATCGGATCGACGACTGGCACGGGCAGTCCCGAAATGCGCCGCGCGAGGCCGGCGAGCGGCGCGCCAGCGAGGATGAGCGCCTGCGCGCCATCCTCGGTGACCGCCGCCTCGCACAGCAGCTTCAGGCGGGCGGCATGCTCGTCTTGCACGCCGCCGATGTCGCGGATCGGCGCATCGAGCGCGCGGATGCTCGCCAGCCTGCTGTCATAGCCGTAACGTTCGACGACGCTTCGATACCAGGCGCTGATGCGCGGCGAAATGGCAATGATCGAAAAGCGCTGCGCGATCTCGGCGGCGCAGGCGAGCGCGGCTTCCGTAAGTCCTACTACAGGCCGGTCGAAGGCTTCGCGCAATGCCGGCAGGCCCGGGTCGCCGAACGCGGCGAGGACGATGGCGTCGTGATCGGCGAGGTTGTCCGATATGCCAATCAGGGAGGCGTACGCGCCGATCAGCGCCTCGAGTTCGGTCTCTATATAGGCCACCCCGAACCGTGCCGTCAGGAGCGTGAGCCGGGTATCGGGCGAAGCGGCGCGCCGCGCTTCCTCGCCTATGAGGCGCGTGACGCTTTCGGTGATGTTCGGATTCATCACCAGCAGCTTCATTTGCCGACCTTGTCCTTCCCCCAGCGCCGGCGCAGCGCAAGACACTCGGCATGCCGAACGCCGGTCACGATATCGAGCGGCCATTCCAGCATCCGGCAATAAGCCTCGATCGAGTAGGTGCCGAGATCCGTGCGTTTCAGGTCGGCGTGGCGCAGGCCGAGCACCAGGCGGGCGACCTGCGCCATGCGCATCGCCTCGGCGCACATCGGGCAGGGTTCCATCGTCGTATAGAGCGTCGCGCCCTCCAGGCTGGTTCTCTTCAGCGAAGCAAAGGCGCCGCGCAGCGCGTCGGTCTCCGCGTGCACAGTGATGTCGTTCAGCGTGTTCTGCCGGTTCTGGCCGCTGGCGACCACCTCTCCGTCGAGCACGATCACCGATCCCGTCGGCCAGTCGCCGCGCGCCATGGCTTCGGCGCCGGCGGCGAGGGCGAGGTCCATGCCGGCCTCGTGGTTCAACGGTACCCCATGAGGTGTGGCAGCCAGGTAACCAGCACCGGGAAGAAGATGCAGGCAATGAGCAGCACGTACTGCGACACGATGAAGGGCATGCAATGGCGCACGAGCTCGCCCATCTTGATGCCGGTCATGCCCTGGATGACGAACAGCACCACGCCGACCGGCGGCGTCATCATGCCGATGATCAGGTTCAGCACGAAAAGAAACGCGAACAGCGTCGGATCGATGCCGTAGGTTAGGGCGATGGGATGGAACAGCGGCACCAGCATGATGTAGGCGGCATTCGACTCGAGGAACATGCCGACCACCAGCAGCATCACCGCCACCAGCAGCAGGAACAGGGTCGGGTCGGTGGTGATGGACTTCATCCACGCGGCGAGCTGCTGCGGCAGCAGGTCGACGGTCAGCAGGAAGGTCACCGTCGATGCAAAGGCGATGAGCGCCGCCACGACGCCGGACATCAGCGCCGAACGATAGAGGATCTCCGGCAGGTCGGACAGCTTGAGCTTGCGCGTCACAAACAGGCCGATCGGCAGCGCGAGCACCACCGCGATCGCAGCGCCTTCGGTCGCGGTGAAGGCGCCGCCGATGATGCCGCCCAGGCAGACGATCGGCATGGCGAGCGAGAGCGAGGCACGCCAGGTTTCGCGCGCCAGGCGGCCGAAGGAGAACGGCTCGCCTTCCAGCGGGAAGTCGCGCTTCTTCGCGATCCACCAGCACTGGAACATGAACACCGCGGTGATGATCACGCTCGGGATGGCGGCGGCGACGAACAGCGCCGCGATGGATACCGTCGAGCCGGCGAGGTAGGCGTACACGATCATCGCTGCCGAGGGCGGGATGATCGGCCCGAGGTTGGCGGAGGCGGCGATCACGGCGGTGGAGAAGCCGAGGCCGTACTTCTTCTTGAGCTCCGGCCCGAGCGTCGAGGAGAGCGCCGCGGCGTCGGACACCGCCGTGCCCGAGACCAGCGAGAGGATCGCGCCCGCGAGCATCGCCACCTGCGCAAGGCCGCCCCGCACGCGGCCGACGAGCGCGTTCGAGAAGGCGACCATCTGCTCCATGATGCCGCCCTTGATCATCAGCTCGCCGGCCACCATGAACAGCGGAATGGCCATCAGCGGAAAGGAGTTGACCGCGGCCATCATGCGCTGCGGCAGCATGTTGAAGTCGACGTTCGACATCCACAGCCCGCCGATGGCCGCTGCGCCGAGCGCGAACGCGAGCGGCATGCCGATGAGGCCTGCGGCCAGGAAGAACGCCATCACCCACCAGCTCATGGGATCCTCATTCCACCATTTGGATGGTGCGCACCGGCGCCCGCCAGAGGAGCTGGATGAAGTGCAGGAAGCTGTGCGCGGCGGCGACTGCCACGGGCACCATGAACCAGTTGGTGCTCGCGTTCAGCGACTGCATCATCTCGTCCCAGGTGAGCTCCGCCACCTTGAGCGCCTGCCAGAACACGACGACCATCAGCGCCGCGCCGCCCAGCGCGCAGGCCTTGGCGAGCGCGCTGCGCAGCGGGGGCGGTATGTGGGCGAGGAGAAGCTCGATGCCGACGTGCGCGCCCTCGCGGATGCCCAGCGGAATGGCGAGGAACATGCACCAGACGAAGAGGAGTCGCGAGATTTCCTCCGACCAGTCGATGGAGGCGTTGAAGCCATAGCGCAGCAGCACCTGCAGCGACACGATGCCGATCATCAGCGCGCTCGCCGCGACGATCGCCCAGCGCGCGAGCCGGTCCACCGCGTCGAGGACGCGGGAGTAGAGCTCCTTCAAGTGCTACTTCTTCGTTTCGGCGATCACCCGGTCGACGAAGTCGGCGCCGACGCGCTTCTTCACGTCCTCGACGACACCCGCCGAGCCCTTGCGCATCTGCTCGCGGAACTGCGGCGACACCTCTTCGTAGGTCATGCCGCGCTTCTTGATCTCGGCGATCGACTCGCTTTCCTCGGCCGCGGCGCGCGAGCGCTGCCAGGCGACCGCTTTCGCCATGCTGTCGCGCAGCACCTTCTGCTGCGCGGGCGGCAGGGCGTCGAAGGCTTTGCGGTTGGCGATGACGTTGATGAAGTCGAAGAAGTGCGCGGTGTTGGAGACGAACTTCTGCACCTCGAAGTAGCGGCTCGCGTTGATCACGGAGAAAGGGTTCTCCTGGCCGTCGACCACGCCCTGCTGCAGCGCCGAGTAGAGCTCCTTGATGTCCATGGCGACAGGATTCGCGCCGAGCGCGCGGAAGGTGGCGAGGTGGGTCTCGTTCGGCTGCATGCGGATCTTGAGGCCCTTCAGGTCCTCGACGCTCTTGATCGGCCGCTTGGAGTTGGTCACGTGGCGCGCGCCGAGCTCCATGAAGCCCAGATCGGTCAGGCCTTTGTCGGCGAACTTCGCGTCGAGCAGCTTGCCGACCGGTCCGTCGACGACGCGGAACGCCTGCTCGCGCGAGTCGAACTGGAAGGGCAGCGAGATCGCCTCGAGCTCGGGCACCGTGCGCGACAGGAACGCCATGCCGACCCAGATCATCTGCAGCGTGCCGGCGCGCACGTTCTGCACGTTCTCCGCCGCGCCGCCGAGCTGCATGGCGGGGAACACGTCGACCGTGAACTGCCCGCCGCTCGCCTTGGCGAGCTCGTCGCGGAACTGGTTCATCGCCACGCTCGAGGAGTGCTCGGTGGCGAAATTGCCCGCGAGCCGCCATTTCGTCTGGGCCTGGGCGGCGAAGCTCGCGCCAAGCAGGATCGCTACCAGTACTGCTCTTCTCATCGTTGTCTCCCTTTGAAGGTCATTCGGTGCTGCGCGGCCTCGGCCTCGCCGGTGCCGGAAGCGCGCAGCGCAGGAACTCGCCGTGGCCCGCTCGGCCACGGAATGCACCGTCGGACCACACCACCTCGCCGCGCGACAGCGTGACGGCGGGCCAGCCGGTGATCTTCATTCCCTCGTAGGGCGTGTAGTCCACCGCGTGGTGCAAGCCGCTGTTGCGGATCGTGAGCTCGCGCTTGTCGTCCCAGATGACGAGGTCCGCATCGGCGCCGATGGCGATGGTTCCCTTGCGCGGATACAGCCCGTACATCCGCGCGGGATTCGAGGCGGTAAGGGCCACAAATTGGTGCACGTCGATCCTTCCCTTGAGCACGCCTTCGGAAAAAAGCAGCGGCAGCCGGGTCTCGAGCCCGGGTATGCCGTTCGGGATGTACGGAAAAGCAACTTCCTTGCCACCGAGCTTCTTACCGTGCGGGTCGTCGTAGCGGAAAGGCGCGTGGTCGGACGAGAAGACGTGGAACGCACCGTTCGCCAGGCCATCCCAGATGCGCTGCTGGTTTGCCTTGTCGCGCGGCGGCGGGCTGCAGACGCACTTCGCGCCCTGGTAGCCGTCTGCGCCGAGCGCCTCGGCGGTGAGGAAGAGGTATTGCGGGCAGGTCTCGGCGTAGATGTTGAGTCCGCGGCCGTGCGCCCAGCGAATCTGCTCGACCGCCTCACCGCCCGAGACGTGCACGATGAGGATCGGCACATCGACCAGCTCGCTGAAGACGATTGCCCGGTGCGTGGCCTCGCGCTCGACCGGCATGGGGCGCGACGCGGCGTGATATTTCGGCGCCGTGCGCCCTGCCTTGGTGAGGCGATCGGTGAGCCAGGCGATGGCGTCGGAGTTTTCCGCGTGCACCATCACCATCGCGCCTTCGCGCCGCGCGAGGTCGAACACCTCCAGGATCTGGCGGTCGGTGAGCTTGAGATCGTCGTACGTCATGTACAGCTTGAACGACGTGTAGCCTTCGGCGATCAGTTTCGGCAGCTCGCGCTCGAGGACCGCCGGCGTCGGGTCGGTGACGATGAGGTGGAACGCATAGTCGATGCACGCCTTCCTGCCCGCGCGCCGGTGATAATCCTCCACCGCGGCAGCGAGCGAGCCGCCCTTCGCCTGCGCGGCGAACGGGATCACGGTTGTCGTGCCGCCGCAGGCCGCGGAGCGCGTGCCGGTCTCGAAGTCGTCGGCCATGCGCATCGGCTCGGGCATCGGCTGGTCGAGGTGGCAATGGGCATCGATGCCTCCCGGCAGCACGAGCCGATCCGCGGCATCGATTTCGCGCTTCGCCGGGCCGAGGCGCTCGGCCAGCGAGACGATGCGCCCGCCGCGCACGCCGATGTCGCAGCGCTGAATGTCTGCCGCCGTGACGGCGCGCGCATTGCGCACGACCAGGTCGAAGGTTTCGCTCATTGCAGGTTGCGGAATTGTAGGGCTTGCGCACCGCCGGGGTGCATCCTCGCTCGCAGGAGCTGAAGTAGACTCAAGGCATGGAGCTCACACCGCGCGAGAAGGACAAGCTCCTCGTCTTCACCGCCGCGCTGCTCGCCGAGCGGCGCAAGGCCAAGGGTCTGAAGCTCAACTACCCGGAAGCGGTCGCCTACATCAGCGCCGCGCTGATGGAAGGCGCGCGCGAAGGCCGCGGCGTGCAGGAGCTGATGAGCTGGGGCGCGACGCTCCTCAAGCGCGACGACGTGATGGAAGGCGTGCCGGAGATGATTCCCGACATCCAGATCGAGGCCACGTTTCCCGACGGCACCAAGCTCGTCACCGTGCATAACCCGATCCCATGATTCCGGGCGAGATCAAAGTCGCCGCCGGCGACATCGAGCTCAACCGCGGCCGCAAGGCGCTGACGCTGGAGATCACCAACAGCGGCGATCGGCCGATCCAGGTGGGCTCGCACTACCACTTCTACGAGACCAACGCCG
>DASWER010000587.1:0-1724 GCA_036394655.1 Burkholderiales bacterium | reverse complement strand
TCATCGCTTGCGCTTGTCGACTTCTTCCATCTTGCGTCCGAGCTCGGCGCTGGTGATGACGCCGCGCTGGATCAGCGTCTGGGTGAGCGAGCTGATCCATTTCTCGTAGTACGAGAGCTGGTCGTACGCCTCGCGCGGCAGCGACTCGATGTTCTTGCGCAGCTCGTCGACGGTGATGCGCCCGCCGCCGCGCAGCAGCTGCACCATGGCGTCGACGCGGCGCTCCCACTCCGGATAGTCGTGCTCGGTCGGCTCGACCTTGCCGGCCGGCAGGCCGCCCATGTCGTGATGACCTCTTTCGATCATGCGATCCACTCCGAGACCGGCGCCTTCGCTTCGTGCAACGGCTGGCAGACGATGTCGACCAGTGTCGGCTCATTCGCCGCAAGCGCCTGCTTCAGCACATTGTGAACCTGCGCAGGATCGGTCACGCGCCAGCTCTTGATGCCGAAGGCGCTCGCCACCGCGGCGTGGTCGGTGACGCCGAAATCCACCGAGAAGTAGCGCTGCCCATAACCGGCCTTCTGCCCCGCCTTGATCCAGCCATACACCGCGTTGGAAATGACTACTGCGGTGAGCGGGAGTTTCAGGCGTACCAGCGTCTCGAGCTCGCCCACGCACATGCCGAAGCTGCCGTCGCCCATCACCGCGACGGTTTTGACGCTCGGCTTGCCGATATGCGCCCCGACGGCCGCGGCAAGCGCATAGCCGAGCGCGCCGTGCGCGCGGTTGGAGAAGTAGCGCCGCCCGGTGCCGCGCACGACGTGATACGCGGAGAAATAGGGGCACGGGGTACCGGGATCGGCGACGAGGATGGCGTCGGGGTCGAGCAGCCGGGAGAGCTCGAACACCACGCGCTCGGGCTTGATGGGCACATCGCCTGATTGGGCGAGCCGCTCAAATGCCGAGAACTTGGCGCGCTTCGCTTCATCGACCGCGGTGAGGTCGCCTTCGCGGTGCAGGTGGCCGAGCGCGTCGTTCAGCGCCGCGAGCGCGAGCTTCGCATCGCCGATCAGCGGCACATCGACCTTGTAGTTGCGTCCCGGCACCGCCGGATCGACATCGATGTGGATGATGCGCGCCTGGTCGGGCGCAGGATGGCGCCAGCGCTCGGTGGTGACCGAGCCGGCGCGGCAGCCCACGAAGACGATCACATCGGCGGCATCGACGATGGCGCGGGTCTCCGGGGTGCCGCCATTCGAGCCCACCACGCCCACCGACTGCGCGCAGCGCTCGTCGATCGAGCCCTTGCCGCTGATGGTGGTCGCCACCGGCGCGCTCAATTTCTCGGCGAGCTCGCAAAGCTCGGCCTCCGCGCGCGAGATCACCACGCCGCCTCCGCAAATGAAGAGCGGCTGCTTGGCCGAGCGCAAAACCTTGGCGGCGAGCTCGACCATCTCCGGATCCGGCGCAGTGCGGCGCGACGGATAGGTGCCGAGCGAAGGATCGGCCCAGACATCGCTCGCATCCACCGGTGCCGCCTGCACATCGAACGGCAGCGCGATATGCGCGGCGCCAGGGCGACCCGTGGTCATGGTTTCGAACGCCTGCCGGAACGTGCGCGGGATGTCCGCGGCGCGATCGAGCACCGCGTTCCATTTGGTGAGCGGCTTCATCAGCGCGCGCTGGTCGAGCTCGGTCAGCGTGTAGCGGCCGCGCGAGGAGACCGAGATGTCCGTATTGATCGCGAGGACCGGGATCGACGACTCATTCGCCTCGACGAG
>DASWER010000586.1:0-4132 GCA_036394655.1 Burkholderiales bacterium | reverse complement strand
GACTGCGCCAGCAATTTGTCCAGCGGCACCTGCTTCACCTTTTTGTAGGGATCGTGGATCAGCACGCGCATGCCGAGCGCTTTGCCGATGCGCGCCACCTCGCGGCCGATCGCGCCGTAGCCGATGACGCCGAGCGTGCTGGCCTTCAATTCGCGGCCCATGTGCGCTGCGGGAATTTCATTGTGGTGGTAAAGCCGGGCCGAGCGCGTGATGCCGCGCGCGAGGTCGACCATGAGGCCGAACACCAGCTCGGCGACCGAGGTGACGAAGCCGGCGCTCGCCTGGGTGACCAGCACGCCCGCCTTGCTCGCCGCCGCGACATCGACGTTGCGGATGTCGATCGCGCAGCGCAGGAACGCTACCAGTCCGGGCAGGCGCTCGAACACCATAGCTGGGCCGGGCGACTGGCGGTAGGACACGATGAGGTCGCAGTCGGCGGCGGCCGCGACGAGCGCGTCGCCTTCCAGGGGTGCTGCGCCTTCATGCAGCTTGACGTCGCCGAGCTTGCGTAGACCGGCAAGAGCGCGCTCGCCGTAGTACAAGGCCCGGGCTTCGGGCGAATGAGTCAAAAGAATTCTCAAATGAGAAAAATGGGGTCCGTCCCCATTTAAGCGGCTTTTTTCTGTTCGGCGGCGAGCTTGCGGTAGCGGTCGATCGAGCGCGTGAGGTGGCGGCGCATGGCGTCGCGCGCGGCCTTGGGCGCGCCCGCGGCGATGGCATCGGCGATGCGCCGGTGCTCTTCCTGGATCAGCGCGAGGTAGGCGCGCTGGCCGCCCATGCGCTCGGGCAGGCCGCTGACGCTGCGCCGCGGGATCAGGTGGCGGCCGATGAACTGCAGGAAGCGCGCGAATTCCGGATTGCGCGCGGCTTCGGCGATGGCACGATGGAACGCGAGATCCTCGTCGACCGCGGATTTGCCTTCGCGTGCCATTTCCTCGATTTCCTGAAGCGCAGCCGCGATGGCGCGCACGTCGGCCTTGCTGGCGCGTTCCGCGGCGAGGCCGGCGGATTCGATCTCCACCCCCAGGCGCAGCTCCATCACGTTGAGGATGTCGTCGAGCGATTGCAGGCGCTCGGGCTCGATGCGGAACGGCGCGCGCTGCGGCTCGGCCGAGACGAAGGCGCCGACGCCCTGGCGCGTGATCACCAGTCCTTCGGCGCGCAGCGCCGCCACTGCCTCGCGCACCACCGTGCGCGAGACGCGCGCCGCGCGGGTCAGCGCCTGCTCGGTCGGCAACCTTGCGCCCGGCGCCAGCCGGCCGCTGCGGATCTCTCCGGCGAGCTGCTCGAACAGCTGGCGCGACAGCTTGTGCTCCGTGGCGAGGGGGCGGATGCGCATCGCTTGACTAAGGCTACCCCGACAGTTGTATGATGACTGACGAATCTTACCAGAGGAGGATTCCATGCTTCGCCGCTATTTCATCGGCGCCGCCGCTGCTGCGGTGCTGTGCAGTCCCGTCGCGTCCATCGCGCAGCAGAAGATGGTGATCAAGGCTTCCGACGTGCACCCGCTCGGCTATCCCACGGTCGAGGCGATCGTGCGCATGGGCGGCAAGCTCGAGAAGGCGACCAATGGGCGCCTGACGCTGCAGATGTATCCGCAGATGCAGCTCGGCGGCGAGAAGGAGATGATCGAGCAGGCGCAGGTCGGCGCGCTGCAGATCGCGCGCATCTCGGTCGGCGCGCTCGGGCCGGTGATCGACGAGCTGAACGTGTTCAACATGCCGTTCATCTTCCGCGACGAGGCGCACATGCGGAAGGTGATCGACGGCCCGATCGGCAACGAGCTGCTCGACAAGATCAGCAGCAACCCGCAGATCCGCCTGATCGCGCTCGGCTGGATGGACGCCGGCACGCGCAATGTCTATTCGAATAAGCCGGTGACCAAGCCGGCCGATCTGAAAGGCATGAAGGTGCGGATGATGGGCAACCCGATCTTCGTCGAGACGATGAATGCCATGGGCGGTAATGGCGTGGCCATGGGATTCAATGAGCTGTATTCGGCGATGCAGACCGGCGTGGTCGACGGCGCCGAGAACAACGAGCCGACCGTGCTGGCGCAGAACCACTACCAGGTGGCGAAGATCTACAGCCTCACCGGGCACCTGATCATTCCCGAGATGTTCGTGTTCTCGAAGGTCAGCTGGGACAAGCTCGGCAAGGACGACCAGGCGCTGATCAAGAAATATTCGCGCGAGACGCAGCTCGAGCAGCGCCAGCTGTGGGACGAGAAGACCGCCAAGGCGACCGAAGAGCTGAAGGCCAAGGGCGTGCAGTTCGTGCAGGCCGACAAGCAGGCGTTCTACAAGGCCACGGCGCCGGTGCGCGACAAGTACGGCGCCAAGTACGCCGTGCTGCTCAAGCGCATCGAGGACACCAAATAGTTTTTTTCCGACTCCTGAAGGCCCGGGCCGCCCAGTGCAAAACTCGGCGGCCCTTTTTTTGAGATGAGAGCGAGCTACCGCGCGGCGATGGAGTGGCTGTACATCGCCTGCATCGCCATCGCCGGCGTCGCGATGCTGATCATGACGATCATCATTCCGTACGGCGTGTTCATGCGCTACTGGGTGAACTCGCCGGCCAGCTGGCCGGAGCCCGCGGGCATCCTGCTGATGGTGCTGTTCTCCTTCGTCGGCGGCGGCGCCGCCTACCGGGCCAAGGCGCACATCGCGGTCGGCACGCTGCTCAATATGCTGAATGACACGAACCGCCTGCGAATGGAACGGATCGCCGACGTCGGCATGGGCATCATCGCCTTGTTCATGATCCGGTGGGGCGTGCTGCTGGTGCAGGCGACCTGGCAGAACACCATCGCCGAATTCCCGGAGCTCTCGGTCGGGGTCACCTACCTGCCGATTCCGGTCGCCGGCGGCATCACGCTGCTGTTCGTGATCGAGCGCCTGTGGCTCGGCGAGCCGCCGCAGACCTCGTTTACTTTCCGCGACCAGCCGCAAATCGACTAGGCCAGGGATCTTGGACGCCATCATTCTGCTGGTCGCGTTCCTGGTGTTCATGTTCATCGGCATCCCGGTGGCCTATGCCATGGGGCTGGCGACGCTCGTCACCGCGCTGTGGATCGACATCCCGCTCGAGGCGGTGATGATCGCCATCTCCGACGGCATGTCGAAGTTCGCGCTGCTCACGATCCCGTTCTTCGTGCTCGCCGGCGCCATCATGTCGGAGGGCGGCGTCGCCCGGCGGCTGGTCGAGCTCGCCAAGGTTTTCGTCGGCTTCATCCGCGGCGGCTTGGCGTTGGTGAATGTGCTCGCCTCCACCTTGTTTGGATGCCTGTCGGGCTCATCGGTGGCGGACACGGCGTCGATCGGTTCGGTGATGATTCCCGAGATGGTGAGGAACGGCTACTCCAAGGTCTTCGCGACCAACGTGACCATCTGCGGCTCGGTGCAGGCGATCCTGGTGCCGCCCTCGCACAACTCGATCATCTACTCGATCGCCACGGGGGGGACGGTCTCTATCGCGGCGCTGTTCATGGCCGGGGTTTTCCCCGGCCTGCTCTTCGGTGCCTGCCTGATCGGCCTGGTTCTTTATACGGCACGCAAGAAGGGTTTCCCGGCCGGGCGCGTGGTGCCGCTGCGCGAAGCGCTGAAGATCGCGCTGGATGCGTTCTGGGGCCTGATCACGATCGTGATCATCCTCGGCGGCATCCTGTCGGGCGCCTTCACCGCCGTCGAGTCGGGTGCCGTAGCCTGCGTGTACGCCCTGTTCTGCACCGTGGTGATCTACAAAGAATACAAGTGGCGCGACATGCCGAAGCTCGTGCACCGCGTGACGAAGACCGTCGCCATGGTGATGATGGTGATCGGCTTCGCGGCCGGCTTCGGCTACTTGATGGCGATCATGCAGCTGCCAGCCAAGGCAACGGCGCTCTTCCTGTCGATGACCGACAACAAGTACGTGATGCTGATGCTGATCAACATCCTGCTGCTGCTGCTCGGCACCTTCATGGACATGGCGCCGATGATCCTGATCTGCACGCCGATCATGCTGCCGATCGTCAAGGCGATGGGCGTGGACCCGGTGCACTTCGGCATGATCATGCTGCTCAACCTTGGCATCGGTCTCATCACGCCGCCCGTCGGGCCGACGCTGTTCGTCGGCTGCGCGATAGGAA
>DASWER010000585.1:0-3311 GCA_036394655.1 Burkholderiales bacterium | reverse complement strand
CTACCTGCCGAAGATCTACGACAAGAAGCGCGTCGATCGGCTGGAGTACGTGAGCCAGGGCGATGCCGAGGAAATGACGCGGCGCCTGGCGCGCGAGGAAGGCATCTTCGCCGGCATCTCCTCCGGCGGCGCGGTGCACGTCGCGCTGCGCATCGCGAAAGAGCTGAAGAACGCGGTCATCGTCACCATCATCTGCGACCGCGGCGACCGCTACCTGACCACCGGCGTGTTTCCCGATTGACACCCATCCTCGCCTTCGACATCGAGACAATCCCGGACTGCCCCGGGATCCGTCGCCTTTACAACCTGCCCGAAGACCTTGCCGACGCCGAGGTGGCCGAGGTCGCGTTCCAGAAGCGCCGCGCGGTCACCGGCAACGATTTCCTGCCGCCGCACCTGCAGCGCGTGGTGGTGATCTCGTGCGTGCTGCGCCACGACGACGAGGTATGGGTGTTCTCGATCGGCGAGCCCGAGGTGACCGAAGGCCCGGCGATCCAGCGCTTCTTCGACGGCATCAACAAGTACGCGCCGCAGATCGTGTCCTGGAACGGGCGCAATTTCGACCTGCCGGTGCTGGTGGCGCGCGGCCTGATCCAGGGCGTGTCGGCCGCCTGCTTCTGGGACACCGGCCAGGACAACAAGGACGCGAAGTGGGCGAACTACATCAACCGCTTCCATGACCGGCACCTCGACCTGATGGACGTGCTCGCCATGTACGGCGGCCGCGGCTCGCCGCTCGACGAGGTGTCGAAGCTCGCGGGCTTTCCCGGCAAGCTCGGCGTCGGCGGCGCCGCGGTATGGGACAGCTACCGCAAGGGCGCTATCGCCTCGATCCGCGACTACTGCGAGACCGACTGCGCCAACACCTATCTGCTCTACCTGCGCTTCCAGCTGATGCGCTGCGCGCTGACGAAAGAGCAATACGAGCGCGAGACGGCCTTGCTGCGCGCGTTCCTCGAACGGCAGAAGCTGCCGCACTGGGACGAGTTCCTCTCGCTCTGGAAGAACTGATCCTCGAGGTTGAAGGGCTGGACGCCGAGGGGCGCGGCGTCGCGCGCAAGCCCGACGGCAAGGTGGTGTTCGTCGAGGATGCGCTGCCCGGCGAGCGCGCGGCGGTCCACATTTTCAGCGAGCGAGCCAAATTCGATCTGGGCCGCGCCGTTCGGCGGCTGAACGATTCCCCGGGGCGCCGCGTGCCGCGCTGCCCGCATTTCGGCGTCTGCGGCGGCTGCGCCACGCAGCACGCCGACCTCGCAACGCAGCTCGCGGCCAAGCAGGACGGGCTGCTGCAGAACCTGGCGCGCATCGGCAAAGTCGAGCCCGTGCGCGTGCTGCCGCCGATCGCCGGCGAGGAATGGGGCTATCGCCATCGCGCGCGACTCTCGGTGCGCCGCGTCGAGAGGAAGGGCGTGATGGTCGGCTTCCGCGAGCGCCGCTCGACCCACGTCGCCGACATGCACGAGTGCCCGGTGCTCCCGGCAAGCCTCTCGGCGCTGATCGATCCGCTGCGCTCGCTGGTCGACCAGCTCTCGGTCCACAGCCGCCTGCCGCAGGTCGAGGTGGCGGTGGGCGACAACGCCGCCGCGCTGGTTTTGCGCCACCTGCTGCCGCTGACCGAGGAGGATCACGCGCATCTGCGCGCCTTCGCCGAGCGGCACCAGATCCACCTGTGGCTCCAGAGCGGCGGACCGGACACGGCGCAGCCGTTCCACCCGCGCGAGAGCGAGCTTTACTACGAGCTGCCGGACTTCGGCGTGCGCCTCTATTTCCGGCCGACCGATTTCACGCAGGTCAACCACGTCACCAACCGGTTGCTGGTGGCGCGCGCCATCGAGCTGCTCGATCCGCAGCCCGGCGAGCGCGTCGCGGATCTGTTCTGCGGCCTGGGCAACTTTTCCCTGCCGATCGCGCGTCGCGGCGCCGAGGTGATCGGCTTCGAGGGCAGCCGGGATCTGGTCGAGCGCGCGCGCCAGAACGCCGCAGCGAACGGACTGGTTGCGCAGTTCGAGCTGATGGATCTGTTCGCCCCCAACCTCGCGCCCTATGGCCCGTTCGCCAAGCTGCTGATCGATCCACCGCGCCAGGGGGCGATCGAAATAGTGAAATCTCTCGCGGCGCCCTCAGGTCACCACGCTCCGCAGCGCATTGTCTATGTGTCCTGCGATACCGCCACGCTCGCGCGCGACGCGGGTGTGCTAGTTCACCTGCAGGGGTACCGGCTCGCCGCGGCCGGCATCGTCAACATGTTTCCTCACACGGCGCACGTCGAGAGCATTACACTTTTCGAGAAGGGAGAAACCACATGAATCCAAAAATCGCATGCATCGCTGCGGCGCTGCTCGCCGCTTCATCGGCGCTGGCCGCGCCCAAGATCGACAAGGTGGTCGTCAAGCCCAATCAGGCGCAGGCGTCGAGCGCCAAGCCGGCCGAGGTCGAGGTCTCGGTCTCGATCAGCCGCACACGCTTCGACACCGGCAGCTGCGACGCGAGGCTGGACTTCGGCGACGGCGAGGGACGCAGCCTCGACTTTGGGGTCGCTGCCACGCGCACCGTGCGCCATGCCTACAAGAAAGGCGGCAGCTATAACGTCGTCGCGCGCGGCGCCGGCGGCACGCCTTGCGAGGGCAGCCAGCAGGCGCCGCTGACCATCGCGCAGGCGCCCGAGCCCAAGAAGGCCGAGCCGAAGAAAGCCGAGCCGAAGAAAGCCGATGCGAAAAAGGACCAGAAGAAGGCCGCGGCGAAAAAAGCGCCGGCGAAGAAGAAGGCCGACGAGAAGAAGAAAGCCGACGGCAAGAAGGCGCCGGCCAAGAAAGACGAGAAGAAGAAAGATGACGGCAAGTAGCCGGGTGAGGCTGGCCAGCGCCCTGCTGGCGCTGGTCGCATGCGCGGCGGGGGCGCAAGGCTTCCCCAGCAAACCGATCCGGCTGATCGTGCCCTTCGTCCCGGGCGGCAACGTCGATATCACGGCGCGCACGGTCGCGCCGGCGCTGGGCGAGGCGCTCGGCCAGCCGATCGTGATCGAGAACCGCCCAGGTGCCGCCGGCATGGTCGGCGCGCAGGCGCTGCTCAGCGCGCCGGCCGATGGACACACGCTGATGATGGGATCGAACAGCTCGCTCGCCGTGGCGCCGAACCTGTATCCGAACTGGCCCTACGATCCGCTGAAAGGTATCGCGCCGATCTCCAACCTCGCGGTGACGCCATTCGTGCTGGTGGTCAAGCTCGCGCTGCCGGCGCAAACCGTGGCGGACGTGATCCGGCTCGCGAAGGAGCGACCGGGCCAGCTTGCGATGGCCTCGGGCGGCAACGGC
>DASWER010000584.1:0-2858 GCA_036394655.1 Burkholderiales bacterium | reverse complement strand
GCGGGTGCTGCTGCTTTTCCCGCCGATCCCGCTGCCGGCGCGCGTCTTCGTCTTCGGCTTCGCCGCACTCGAGCTGGTCCTCGGCGTCACGCAGACCGCGGCCGGCGTGGCGCACTTCGCGCACCTGGGCGGCATGCTCGGCGGCTGGCTGATGATCCAGTATCGGCGTCGCGGTTTCCCCTTCCGCCTGTAACGCTTCGGCGACAGCCATTCCGCGGGCGGCGCGGTAGCCGCGTCATGGGCGATCGCTCATCGTTGCCGCCATGGAGCACGTGCTGCAGCTCTATCAAGAAGAACACTGCCTGCTCGACGCGCTCGCGGCTTTCGTCGCCGCCGGATTGCGCGAAAACGAAGGCGTGCTGATCGTCGGCTCGACGCCGCGCTGGGAGCTGCTGCTCGACCGGCTGCGCAAGCAGCGCATCGCCGCCGCCTCGCACATGGCGCGCGGCCAGCTGCGCCTGCTCGGCGCGCATGTGGTGCTCTCGACCTGCGCCACGCGCGGCGCGGTCGACCGCGGCAAGTTCAACGAGCTGGTCGGCGGCGCGCTGCAGCTCATGCGCCGCGAGTACGAGAGCGTGCGCATCTTCAGCGAGCTCACCGACGCGCTCTGGCGCGAAGGCGACCGCGCCAACGCGCGCCTCATCGAGCGCTTCTGGCAGCCGCTCGCCGGCGCGCATTCGGCGGACCTGATGTGCGGCTGCTCGATCGACAGCCTCGAAGGCCAGGCCTACAACGGCGGCTCGCTGCAGGCGCTGTGCGCCGCGCATACGCACGTGCGTCCGGCATTCGACGAGGCAGCCTTCGAGCAGGCGGTGAGCGGCGCGGTCGACGAAGTGCTCGACGCGCAGCTCGTGCGCATGCTGCTCACGCTCTCCTCGGCGCATCGCCCGCCGGTGCAGATGCCGCCCGGCCAGGCGGTGCTCTTCTGGCTGAAGGACCACATGCCGCGAACTGCGGAACGGGTCATGAGCCGCGCCCGCGCGCGCTGGAGCGAGCATTAGAATCGGGCTCCATGCCCGAATCCAAACCGCAGGTCATCGCACTCGAAGAGCACTACCTCGATCCCGAGGTGGCGCGCCATTTCAAGGAACCCGGGCCCGAAGCGCGCGATCCAGCGCTGCGCGAGCGGCTCCACGATGTCGGCGCGCTGCGCATCCGCGAGATGGACGAGGCTGGCATCGACCTGCAAGTGCTGTCGCACGCCGCGCCGGCGACGCAGCGCCTCGATGCCGAGACCGCACCCGCGATCGCGCGCGCGGCGAACGACCGGCTGAAGCAAATCGTCGACAAATCGAACGGCCGCTTCGCCGCGTTCGCAGTACTGCCCACGGCGAATCCGAAGGCGGCGGCCGATGAGCTCGAACGCGCGGTGACGCGCCTGGGTTTCAAAGGCGCGATGGTGCATGGACTGACCAACGGCCGCTTTTTCGACGAGCGCCAGTTCTGGCCGATCTGCGAGCGCGCGCAGGCGCTCGACGTGCCGCTCTACATGCATCCCGCGGTGCCGCATCCGGCGGTGATCGAAGCCTATTACCGCGACTACCTGAATGCATATCCCGGCCTGGTGAACGCGGCGTGGGGCTTCACGGTCGAGACGGCGACGCAAGGCATCCGCCTGGTGCTCTCGGGCGTGTTCGAGGCGTATCCGCGGCTGAAGATGATCCTCGGCCATCTCGGCGAGTCGCTGCCGTTCTCGCTCTGGCGCATCGACATGGCGCTATCTCGGAATACAGGCAAAGGCAGCGGCCGTCCAAGCAGCTTTCGCGACACCTTCCGCGAGCATTTCTGGATCACCACCAGCGGCAACTTCTCGACGCCCGCGCTGCTTTGCTGCGTGATGGAGATGGGCGCCGATCGCATCCTGTTCTCGGTCGACTATCCCTTCGTGCCCAATCCACCCGGCGTGCGATGGATGGAGCATGTGCCGCTCGGACCCGAGGACCGCGCGAAGATCCTGAGCGGCAACGCCAAGCGCCTGCTGAAAATCTGAGCGGCATGTAAATTGCAATTGACGGGGGATGCTGCCCCGCCTGCTTGCCGCAGCCGCACTTGCGCTCGCGCAGTTCTACAACGCGGCTGCCGCGCAGTCGCAGGTCGATCCGAACTTGCAAAATCTGCTCACCGGCCTGACGAACGGCATGGAGGTGATGCTCGTCACGCCGCTCATGAACGGCATGCAGCAGGTGACGAGCTTCCAGCCCGGCACGCGCCTGTCGGCGTCCGACGCCACCGCCATGATCGAGCGCGCGCGCGAGCAGCTGCGCATCTACGGCGAGGTGCAGCCGAGCGCTGAAGAGATCGCGCGCATGCTGGCCGGCGGGCCGATCGAGCTGCCGGGCGGGCGCATCCAGGCGCCCGGGCTGCTGACGCAGAGCGGACATCCGGCCGCGATCCGCAGCCAGGTCGTCGCCGCGGGCCCTTCGGCCGCCGCCGGGGGCAGCGCACCCGCCGCGCCGGTCGCCGCGCGCGAGATGGCGCTGCAGCAGCTCGCGGCGCTCGGCATCATCAATCCGTCCGAAGACCAGATCCGCACCGCGCTCGTCGGCGGCACGATCACCACGCTGAACGGCGTCTATCAGCTCCCCGGCATTCCAATGAAGTAAAGGATCAGTCATGAAACTCCGCCTATGGATCAGCGCCGTTGCGCTCGCGATGAGCGCCGGCGCCTATGCGCAGACCGTGCAGGTGCAGACCAGCTCGCCGGTGCTCGACGTTCAGCGCCTCGCCCCGCAGCTCCTCGCCTTCGCCGGCGGCGACGTGAATTTCGCGAACCTGGTGAACGGCCTCGCGCTCGGGCTGCCCGTCACGCTGACGACGCCGGTGGGCCCGGGCGTCATGCAGATCGTGAATTTCACCCC
>DASWER010000583.1:0-4177 GCA_036394655.1 Burkholderiales bacterium | reverse complement strand
CGCACGGGCGCTCGCGGAGTTCGCCGCCGCGCCCGATCCGGCGTCTCTCGAAAACGCGAAGGCACGCTATCTCGGCAAAGGCGGCGAGCTCGCCGCCTTTCGCCCGCAGGGCGCGCTTTCTGCTGAGGAGAAGAAGGCCGCAGGCGCGGCATTCAACGCGGCGAAGCAGCGCATCGAAGGCGCGCTCGAAGCGCGCCGCGCCGCACTCGCCGATGCCAGGCTCAACGAGCGTTTAGGCGAGGAAGCGCTCGACGTCACGCTGCCAGCCCGCGGCCGCGGCCGCGGCAGCGTGCATCCGGTGATCCGCACCTGGCAGAGGATCGAAACCATCTGGCATGCGCTCGGCTTCGACGTCGCCGACGGGCCGGAGATCGAAACCGACTGGTACAGCTTCACCGCGCTCAACAATCCCGAGAATCACCCGGCGCGCTCGATGCAGGACACCTTCTACGTCGATCTCAAGGACGAGCAGGGGATTCCCCTCAACCTGCGCCCGCACACCAGCCCGATGCAGGTGCGTTATGCGCGCATGCACCAGCCACCGATCAAGGTGATCGCGCCGGGGCGCACCTACCGCGTCGACTCCGACGCGACGCATTCGCCGATGTTCCACCAGGTCGAGTGCCTGTGGATCGACGAGGACATCAGCTTCGCTGATCTCAAGGGCGTGTACACCGAGTTCCTGCGCCGCTTCTTCGAGAACGACGAGCTCGAAGTGCGCTTCCGCCCTTCCTACTTTCCGTTCACCGAGCCCTCGGCCGAGATCGATATGAAGCTCAAGGGTCGCTGGCTGGAAATTTCCGGTTCCGGCCAGGTGCATCCGACGGTGGTGCGCAACTTCGGCCTCGACCCGGAGCGCTATATAGGTTTTGCATTCGGCTCGGGGCTCGAGCGGCTGACGATGCTGCGCCATGGGATAGAAGATTTGCGCCTGTTCTTCGACGGCGACCTGCGCTTCCTTTCGCAGTTTTCATGAACGTTCCCGAGAGCTGGCTGCGCAGCTTCTGCAACCCGCCGATCCCGGGCGCGGAGCTTGCCGAGCGCCTGACGATGGCGGGACTCGAGGTCGAGGCCTACGAGGCGGCCGGCGCGCAATTCAGCGGCGTGGTGGTGGCGCAGATCCTGGAGGTGGCGCGCCACCCGAACGCGGACAAGCTCACCGTTTGTACGGTCGACGCGGGCGGCGAAAAACTCAAGGTGGTGTGCGGCGCGCCGAACGTGCGCGCGGGGATGAAGGTGCCGCTGGCGAAAATTGGTGCCCGGCTTCCTGGTGCCGAAATCCGCAGGACCAGTCTGCGAGGCGTGGAAAGCGAAGGCATGCTGTGCTCGGCGCGTGAGCTCGGACTGTCGGACGATCATTCAGGCCTGCTCGAGCTCGAGGGCAAGCTCGGAGGCGACGCGCGCGCCGTGCTCGGGCTCGATGAGCGCGTCTTCACGCTCAAGCTCACGCCGAATCGCGCCGATTGCCTCTCCATCCTGGGCGTGGCCCGCGAGGTGGCGGCCTTGACCGGTGCGCGGCTCGAAGCGCCGCGCATCGAGAAAGTGCCGGCGAAAGCCGAGGCGCGCCACCCGGTGCGCATCAGCGCGCCGGAGGGCTGCGGCCGCTTTGCCGGGCGCGTGATCCGCAACGTCAATGCTGCGGCGCCGACGCCCGCCTGGATGAAGCAGCGCCTCGAGCGCGCCGGACAGCGCTCGATCTCGGCGCTGGTCGACGTGACCAACTACGTGATGCTCGAGCTCGGGCGGCCACTGCACGTCTACGACGTCGACAAGCTGCGCGGCGCGATCGATGTGCGCTGGGGACGCAAGGGTGAGCGCGTCCTGCTGCTGAACGGGCAAGAGGTCGAGGTCGATGCGACGGTGCTGTGCATCACCGACGATTCCGGCGCCATCGGCCTGGGCGGCATCATGGGCGGGGAGAGTACGAAGGCCGACGAGAAGACGCGCCACGTGTTTCTCGAGTCGGCGTTCTTCTGGCCCGATGCCATCGCCGGGCGCGCGCGGCGCTACAACTTCACGAGCGACGCCTCGCATCGCTTCGAGCGCGGCGTGGACTTCAACAACAACGTCGACGGCATCGAGCGCGCGACGCGGCTGATCGTCGATATCTGCGGCGGCGAGCCAGGTCCGACCGACGACCTGATGGTGAAGCTACCCGAGCGAAAGCCGGTGCGCATGCGCGTGGCGCGCGCGCAAAAGATCATCGGCATGCCGCTCGCCGCGGAAGAGATGCAGAAGAGCTTCGAGCGCCTGGCGCTGCCGAGCAAGCGCGATGGCGATGCCTTCGTCGTTACGCCGCCGAGCTATCGCTTCGATCTCGCCATCGAGGAGGACCTGATCGAGGAGGTCGCGCGCCTCTACGGCTTCGAGCGTATCGCCGCGCATCCGCCGCGGACGGCGGCGTCCTTCCTCAAGGTTCCGCAAAAGCGCAGCCTGCACGAGCTGCGCGAGCGCCTGGCCGATGCGGATTACCGCGAAGTGATCAACTTCACTTTCGTCGAGTCGCAATGGGAGCTCGATTTCGCCGCCGAGGCGAACCCGATCCGGCTCCTCAACCCGATCGTGAGCCAGCAGTCGGTGATGCGCAGCTCGCTCATCGGCTCGCTGGTCGCCAATCTGCGCTACAACCAGGCGCGCAACGTCGAGCGCATCCGTGTCTTCGAGCTCGGCCGGGTGTTCCTGCGCGACCCGCAGGCGCCGGATGGCCCGCTCACCGTGCGCGGGCTGCGCCAGCCGATGCGCGTCGGCGCCGCTGCATATGGGCCCGCCGTGGAAGCGCAATGGGGTTTACCCCGTGAAGAAAAAGGCAGGCTGGTCGATTTTTTTGATGTCAAAGCAGACCTTGAAGCGTTGATCAGCCCGCTCGCGGCGCGCTTCGAGCGCGTCGAACATCCCGCGCTGCATCCCGGCCGCGCGGCCCGCGTGCTCCTCGACGGACGCGAGGTAGGCTGGCTCGGCGAGCTGCATCCGCGCTGGCAGCAGAAATATGAGCTGGCGCGGCCGGCGGTGCTGTTCGAACTGGATACCGCGATGCTCGAGGCTCTACCGGACCCGCGCTTCGTGCCGCCGTCGAAGTACCCGCCGGTGGTGCGCGACATGGCCTTGCTGGTCGACGCCGGCGTGCACGCCGAGGCGCTTTTGCAGGCCATGGAGGCGGGAAAACCCCCGATCGTGACCTCCATAAGGCTGTTTGACCTCTATCACGGAGCGGGCGTCCCTGCGGGACGAAAAAGCCTTGCTTTCCGGGTAGTTATGCAACATACTGAACGAACCCTCACGGATGCGGAGGCAGATGCTGCCCGCGATGCGCTGGTCAGCCTGCTAGGACAAAAATTCTCTGCAAGTCTGCGCAAATAAAGGGGATTAGGGGAGCCGGTGATGACGTTGACGAAGGCTGAGCTGGCCGACCTGCTTTTTGAGAAGGTTGGGCTCAACAAGCGCGAAGCCAAAGACATGGTGGAGGCGTTCTTCGAGGAGATCCGGGGAGCGCTCGAGCGCGGCGAAAGCGTCAAGCTTTCCGGCTTCGGCAACTTCCAGTTGCGCGACAAGCCGCAGCGTCCCGGCCGCAATCCCAAGACCGGCGAGGAGATCCCGATCAGCGCGCGCCGCGTCGTCACTTTCCACGCCAGCCAGAAGCTCAAGGCCATGGTCGAAAAAGCCCGCCATGGAGCAAAGCCGCAGGAAACCTGAACTACCGCCGATCCCCGCCAAGCGCTACTTCACCATCGGTGAGGTAAGCGAGCTCTGCGGGGTGAAGCCGCACGTCCTGCGCTACTGGGAGCAGGAATTCACGCAGCTCAAACCGGTGAAGCGCCGCGGCAATCGTCGCTATTACCAGCATCATGAAGTGCTGCTGATCCGGCGCATCCGCGAGCTGCTCTACGAAGAGGGCTTCACCATCAGCGGCGCGCGTAATCGGCTGGACAATGCGCGCCTGGACAATCCGCTCGGCGCCGAGGAAAAGGCCGAGCTGCCGCTGCGCAACGGCCGCATCACGCCGCCCGCCGGCGTCGACGTCGCGGCGATCAAGCGCGAGTTGCGTGCAGTGCTGGACCAGTTGCAGCGATAGAATCCTCCCTCAGGTTCCAAAGTCGGGGCGTAGCGCAGCCTGGTAGCGTACCTGCCTGGGGGGCAGGTGGTCGCGAGTTCAAATCTCGCCGCCCCGACCAATCTTCAG
>DASWER010000582.1:0-4389 GCA_036394655.1 Burkholderiales bacterium | reverse complement strand
ACTGCGCTGGTCACCGGCGCCGCGCGCGGCATCGGCCGTGCGAGCGCCGACGCACTGCGCATGGCCGGCTGCAAGGTCATCGGCCTGGACCGCGAGCAGTGCGATGTGGTCTACGACCTCACCAACGTCGCGGGCATCGCGTCGATGGTGGAAAAGCTCGGCGAGATCGACATCCTGGTGAACAATGCCGGCGTCCAGACTGCCGTATCCATCGACCGCTATAGCGAAGAAGCGCGCCGCCGCATCCTGGCGGTGAACCTGGAGGCGCCGGTCGAGCTGATCCGCGTCATCTCTATCGGAATGGTGAAAAGGAAGCACGGGCGCATCATCAGCCTCGCCTCGGTCGGCGCGTACACCGCGCACACCGATCTCTGGTACGGCGTCACCAAGGCCGGCGTGGTGAGCTTCACGCGCAGCTTCGCTTCCTATCTCGGGCCGCACGGCATCCAGGTGAACGCGGTCGCGCCGGGCCCGATTGATACGGCGCTGCTCGACAACGCGCAGCCGGAGCGCATCGCCGAGCTGATGAAGAAGGTCTATACCGGTCGCAAGGGCACGCCCGCCGAGGTCGCCGAGACCATCCGCTGGCTCGCGCTGGAAGCGCCCGAGATCATCAACGGCGCGGTAATCGACATCACCGACGGCTGCCTGCTTCGCTAATTCGTGGCAGCAGGCGAGCATCGCCGATCTTCGCCGCCCATGCCTCGAAGGCCGCGGTCGGGCCGCGCCAGCGCAGTTCCTCGACATCGCCGAAGAGCGGGGCATTCGTTCTCAGCGTCGCCAGATCCTTGAACAGCAGTGCCAGTCTGCGTCGCTCGCCGCTCAGGATCTCCGGCGCGAAGTCCTCGATGGCGCCGTAGCGGCCGATGAGCCGCGCGGCGCCTACCTCGCCGATGCCGTCTATCCCTGGATACCCATCGGCCGTGTCGCCGACGAGGGCGAGGAAGTCAGGGATGCGGTGCGGGTCGACGCCGAATTTCGCGCGCACCGCGTCTGCGTCTCGCATCTTGTTCGCTTTGCGATCCATCTGCACCACCCGATCGCCAACGACGCACTGCGCGAGATCCTTGTCCGGCGTCCAGATGCAGACCTTCAGCACGCGCTCGTGCGCCGCGGCGAGATGCGCGGCGGAGGCGAGCGCATCGTCCGCCTCGAGCTCGACCATCGGCCACACCGCCACGCCCATGGCGGCGAGCGCCTGCTCCAGCGGATGAAACTGCGCGAGCAGCGCCGGCTCCATGCCCTCGCCCGTCTTGTAGCCCGGCCACAAGCCGTTGCGGAAGGATTCGATGACGTGGTCGGTCGCGACGCCGACGTGCGTGGCGCCCTTCTCGATCATTTGCAGCACGGTATGCAGCACCCCGGCTACGGCGCCGAACGGCTTGTCGTTCCCCTTGTTGAAGCGGCGCAGGCCGTAGAAGTGACGGAACAGCTCGTACGTCCCGTCAACGAGATGGATAACCATAAATAGGGACTGCCCCCCTGGTTAATCTGGGGGATTCATGGCAAGGCGGAGAGGGAACAACTAGACCTATGGAGCGACTTAGATGATTCCGAGCAGGCGGCCGAATAGTAGGAGCAGGCAAAGGGCCAAACCAGCGATGACCGCGAAAGTTACCGTATTACTCATCGGTCGAGATGATGCCAAGGTTTCCACTGTGGCCGCCGTCAACTATGCCTCGTTTTTAGGAGGGTCTGTCCCTATTTAGTACTTCTGGAAGCGGATCGTCGGGTCGCGCTTGATCTGCTCGATGAGCGCGACTTCCCAGGCGAGATACTCGCGCGCGTGCTGCTCGAATCCGGCTTCGTGATCGTAGGGCTTGTACCAGACGTCGTCACGCGCCGTGGTTGAGCGCTCGTGTCCGGACTCCCAGGAACCTTTCCACGCCGCATTGCCGCCGTCGAGCACGCGGACCTGCGCCTTCGGCCAGAGCGCGGCGACCTCGGGGGCGGCGAGATGCGCGAGCACGCCGTCCTCCGAGGTGAGCAGCAGCACGCGGGCGTCGTCGCCGATCTTCTCGCGCGCTTCCTTCAGCCGCGAGCGCACCGCCCACCAGGCACCGGGAATGTGACGGTGGTGAAAGCGCAGGCTGGTCGAAAAGTCGAGCACGGTGCCGCCCGGCGCGGTGGTGATCGCCCAGGGCTTGAAGCCGACCGCCTTGCGCGGCCCGGTCTCGGTGGCGAAGCCGGCGAAACTGGCAAGCACGTAGACGTCGTGCCAGCCCATCTGGTTGAGCCAGGACGCCGTCATGATCGCGCGCACGCGCTGCGGATCGATCAGCACCAGGCGCGCATGGCGCACGCCGACGTACTCGTCGGTCGCCTGCACCAGCTGACCCCCGGGCGCGTGCCGCGAGCCGGCGAGGTGGCCGGCCTCGAACTCCTCGCGCGTGCGCACATCGAGCAGGTAGGTAGTGCGCCGTTCATCCTTGAGCCAGGCATGGAGGCGAGCGGCGTCGGTGAATTTCACACCGAAGCGCTGCGCCACCTGCTCGGCAGCGGCCTGGGCCTTGGCGATCCCAGTCGAAGAGGGACTGGGCGCAAAGCGCGCAGCGCCGCGCTCGCACTCGCGCCCGGCGAGCTCCCAGCCCATGGTGCCGTCCTTGAGCGCGACCACGCGGTTCGCGATGCCGGCGTTGCGCAGCGACTGGCAGCCGATGATGCTGCGCGTGCGGCCGGCGCAGTTCACCACCACCAGCGTGTCGGGCTGCGGCGCGATGTCGTGCACGCGGTAGGCGAGCTCGGCGCCCGGCGCGTCGATGCCGCCGGGAATGCACATGCGCTGGTATTCCTCGAAAGGCCGCGAGTCGAGGATCACGAGCTTCTGGCCGCTCGCGCGCAACTGGTCGAGCTCGTCGGCCGCGATGCGCGGCGTTTCGTACTGGTGCTCGACGAACTCGCCGAAGGCTTTCGACGGCACGTTGATGCCGCTGAAAAGCTCGCCGCCGGCGGCACGCCAGGCGTCGCAGCCGCCTTCCAGGATTTCCACCGCGGTGTACCCGAGCGTGCCCAGGCGCGCGGCGGCCTGGGCGGCGAGACCTTCACCAGCGTCGAACACCACGATCGGCACGCTCTTCCGCGCTACCAGGTCGCCGATCATCGGCTCGAGTCGCGAGAGCGGCGCCGAGCTGGCGTAGAACGGATGGCCGCGGTAGTGCACGCCCTGCTCGCGCACATCGAGGAGCGCGAGCTCGCCGTGCGCGGCGAGGCGTGCCTGCAGATCCTTTGCGGAGATCACCCGATTTCTACTGGCGCGCTTCGCGGATGTCGGTGTGCGGCGGGAACACTTTCCAGGTGCGCTCGTCGGCCTTGTAGTACTCACGGTGATGCAGCTCTTCGAGCGCCAGGCCGTACATGTGGAAGTTGATGAGCGGCGCCTGGATGTGGATCGAGTGCAGGTCCTGGGGCAGGAAGGCGACGCCGGTGCCCTGGCGCACGACGGCGTTGCCTTTCTCGTGAACGCCGCTGTCGACGCGGTCGTAGAAGCGGTTCAGCTCCTCGCCTGTCACGCCGACGATGACAGCCCACGTCGTGTGGTTGTGCGCCGGCGTGCCGTAATTGCCCAGGGACGAATTCACATAGAGCGCAAAGCGGTGGTCCGGGTCCTCCGCGACCCGGTAGAGGCAGGAATTGCGCTTGCCGCCGGGCTCGGGCGGCGGGAAATCGCGCGCCGTGAACAGGTCTTGCCGCGCTGCAAGACGCATCAGCCGCTGCTTGATTTTCTCGAGGCTCTCGCGCGTGACGCCGTCGCGGCGCTCGATCTCGCGCACGTCGGCGACGGTCGCGTCAATCTCCTTGCGTCGTGCTATCGCTAGCTCATCCATGGGAGTAGATTATCCCTCCGCAGTCCACTTCCCAAGAGGAGGCAGTCATGGCGCTCAAAGCAAGCCGCAACGACGTCTGGATGGCCGTCATCGACGATCGCGCCGGGGGCGCGGCCGAGAAACTGGAGGCGCTGGCCAAGGCCGGCGCGGACCTCGAAGTGGTGTTCGCGCGCCGCACGCCCGAGCATCCCGGCCAGGGCATCCTGTTCGCAGGCCCGATCGAAGGCGCCAAGGTGACCCGCGCGGCGCAGGAGGCCGGATTCAAGCGCTCGGAAACCATGCATGGGCTGCGCATCGAAGGCACGGACAAACCGGGACTCGGCTCCAAGATCGCCCGCACGCTGGCCGACAACGGCATCAGCTTCCGCGGCATGCAGGCGAACGTGATCGGCAAGAACTTCCTCAGCTTCGTCGTGTGCGACAGCGCGGACGACGCCGCCAAGGCGGTCAAGGCGCTGCGCAAGGTCTAACGGATTTTGTAAATCTCGTCCAGGAAGGCGCCGCGCCACACCAGCAGTGAGGCGCGGGGCCTGCCCTGCTCCGCGCTGAGCAGCGCGCGCTCGCC
>DASWER010000581.1:0-5223 GCA_036394655.1 Burkholderiales bacterium | reverse complement strand
GAGAGGTCGATCAGGTCCTCGATCTCCTGGCGCGCGGCGACGAACTGGGGCTCGCTCACGCCGGTGTAGCTGCCGGTCGCGCGCAGCTCGGTGAGCGCGCGCTTGAGGAAGTGGAACGCGGTGCAGAGCACCACCTGCGCCTCGATGCACGCGACATAGCCCATCTGCTGCAGCTCCTGGCGCGAGAACAGCGGCCGTCCGTCGCGGTTGCCGCGGCTTTGCACGTAGACCAGCGGCAGGCGGCAGACCCGCGGCGCGCGCTCGGCCTCCGCGGGGTTGCGCGGGAAGAGCAGTCCCAGGTCGGCGCCGGCGTCGGCCGCGCGGTTGATGCGCATGCTGGCTTCATCGAGCCCGAGGGCGCGGCAGGTGTCGGTGCGCGCGATGACAACGAAATCGGCATCGCTTTCGTCGCGCTGCTTGCAGGCGTATTTGATCTTGTCGACGTACTCGTCTACCGGAATGCCGTGCACCACATACTTATGGTAGTGGGCGCGCTTCGGATAGAGCTGGTCTTCGATGTGCGCGCCGGCAATCCCGGCGCGGACGCATTCGCGCACCGTGCGCATGGTGTGCAGCGCGTCGCCGAAGCCGGCGCCGCCGTCGACGATGAGCGGGATGTCGATGCTCTGCGCGATGTCTCCCGCGAGCTTGAGCTGCTCGGTCATCGTCAGCAGCGGCTCGGTCACCGCGCTCGAGGCGCCGCTGACGTAGCCGCCGACATACGTAGCCTCGTAGCCCAGCGACTGGACCAGGCGCCCGCCGAGCGCGTCGTAGACCGAAGGCAGGTGCAGGAACGTCTTCGCGCGAAGCAGGGCTCGCAGCTGGGTGCTCTGGCGTTGCATCGCGTCTCCTTGTTTAATAGCAACGATCTTGGCACAGGACGTGAAAGCACTGTTTGCCGCATTGGCGCTGCTGTTCACCGCAAGCGCTGCGGTGGCACAGTTTCCGGCGAAGCCGGTGCGCGTGCTGGTGCCCTTCGGCGCCGGCTCCTCCACCGACATCGTGATGCGCATCATCGCGCAGCCGCTCGGCCAGGCGCTCGGCCAGCCGGTGCTGGTGGAGAACAAGCCGGGCGCCGACGGCGCGATCGCCGCCGCCGAGGTGGCGAGGTCGGCGCCGGACGGGCACACGCTGATCCTCGGCACCAACAGCCCGTTCTCCGCCGTGCCGCATCTGCGCAAGAACGCGCCTTACGACCTGGCCGATTTCACGCCGGTGAGCCTCATCGGCAACTACACCTTCTTCGTGCTGGTGCATCCGGGCGTTCCGGCCAGGACACTCGGCGAGCTGGTCTCGTATGCGCGCGCGAACCCGGGCAAGCTGAATTACGCCACCGGCAACACCAGCGGCATCGTGATGACCGCGATGCTCGCTTCGCAGGCCGGCGTGCAGCTGGTGCACATCCCCTACAAGAGCGAGCCGCTGGCGATCACGGATCTGCTCTCCGGCACGGTCCAGATGATGATCAGCTCGTACGCGACCGTGGCGCCGCAGCTGCGCGAGGGAAGGCTGCGCCCGCTCGTGACCACGCTGCCGGATCGCAGCCCGCTGCTACCCGAGGTGCCCTCGATCGTGGAGGCGGGCTTTCCGAAATTTCCGATCGCGTCGTGGGCCGGCATGCTCGGCCCGGCGAGGATGCCGAAGGAGACCACCGAGCGGCTGAACCGCGAGCTGAATGCACTCCTGCGTCGTGGCGAGGTGCGCGAGACCCTGCTCAAGCAGGCATTCGATCCCAAAGGCTCGACGACCGAGGAGTTCTCGGCCTACGTGAAGGAACAGTACGAGACCTGGGGCCGGGCGATCCGCGAGGCCGGCATCCAGCCCGAGTAAGGGCGATTTGCGATGGGCCGGTAAAGAAAACCCTGCTATACCTTCCGAGCCGCGATGACCATGAACGCCGACTATCTCGAAGGCCTGATGGAAGGCTTCGTCGCCTACGACGGCAACTGGCGCATGACCTATATGAACGCCGCCGCCGAGCGCATCCTGAGTCGCAAACGCCGCGAGGTGCTCGGCAAGACCTGGCACCAGGCCTTTCCGCATGCGGTCAGCAACCCGGTCGACCAGATGTACCAGCGCGTGATGGCCAAGCGTGCCGCCGAGCGCATGGAGACGTTCTACGAGCACTACGGGCGCTGGTTCGAGATCAGCGCCGCGCCGGTACAAAGCGGCGGCGTGGCGGTTTATTTCCGCGACATCAGCGACCGGGTGCGCGCCCTCGAGGCGCTGCGCGAGGCCGATCGCAGGAAGGATGAGTTCCTGGCGACGCTCGGGCACGAGCTGCGCAACCCGCTGGCGCCGATCCGCAACGGCCTGCAGCTGCTCGCCATGGCGCAACCGGGAAGCGAAGTCGCGGAGGAGGCGCGCGCGATGATGGAGCGCCAGATGCGCCACCTCGTGCGCCTGGTGGACGATCTGCTGGAAGTCTCGCGCATCAGCACCGGCAAGCTGGAGTTGCGCCGGGAGCCGGTGGAGCTGACCGGGCTGGTCGCTGCCGCGATCGAAACCAGCCGCCCCTCGATCGACGGCGAACGCCACGAGCTGCGGGTCGAGCTACCGGCGGAAGTGGTCACGCTCGACGCGGACGCCGTGCGTATCACGCAGGTCCTGGCGAATGTGCTCAACAACGCGGCGAAATACACGCCGCGTGGCGGACGCATCGAGCTGGTCGCGCGCATCGAGCCGCCAGGCGTCGCGATCCGAGTGCGCGACAACGGCATCGGCATTGCGCCGGAAGTCCGGCCGCGGCTCTTCCAGCGCTTCGCCCAGGTGGGCAGCGCGCCCCACGCCTATGGCGGCCTCGGCATCGGCCTGTCCATCGCGCGCAATCTGGTCGAGCTGCACGGCGGGACGATCGAGGCGCAGAGCGACGGCGCCGGCAAGGGCAGCGTGTTCATCGTGCGGCTGCCGATCTTGTCCGTGCGGCCGCGCATCGCCGTTCGCCCGGACAATGCCCGGCCCCCGGTCCGCGGCCACAGCCCGAAGGCGGACTCACCGCGCCGCTGGTAGGGCCTGCGAAGCGCTATCCTCGCGCTACACGAGCGCGAAGACCAGCACCAGCAGCGTAAGCCCGACGGAAAATAGCCAGTAATCTGTGTTCACGAAGCTCATGCTGGTACGCGTTGGTGAGCGCCCCATGTCAACGCAGCGCGCGTCGCGTTACAAATGAAATCGCCCCAAGAGACAGTCGAAGCCCTCTACCGCACGGAGTCGCGTCGGGTTTTCGCGACGCTAGTACGGCTGCTCGGCGACTTCGATCTCGCCGAGGAGGCGCTGTCCGACGCGTTCCGGGCGGCCCTCGAGCAATGGCCGAGCGAAGGCGTGCCCGAAAATCCGCGCGCCTGGCTGGTCTCCACCGGGCGCTTCAAGGCGATCGACGCCATCCGGCGCCGCGCGAGATTCGATGCGCTGGACGACGAGCACGCCGAATCGCTCGCCGCGGAAGAAGCACCGGACGCCGAGCCGATCGAGGACGACCGCCTGCGCCTCGTCTTCACCTGCTGCCATCCGGCGCTCGCGCAGGACGCTCAGGTCGCTCTGACTCTTCGCGAGGTGTGCGGCCTCACGACCGAGGAGATCGCGCGCGCCTTCCTCACGCCGGCGCCGACCCTCGCGCAGCGCATCGTGCGCGCGAAGAGCAAGATCCGCGACGCACGCATTCCCTACGAAGTGCCCGCCGCCGCGCAATTGGCCGAGCGCCTCGATGCCGTGCTGCGCGTCATCTACCTGGTTTTCAACGAGGGGTACTCGGCCTCCTCGGGGTCCTCGCTCACCCGCGCGGATCTCTCCGGCGAAGCGATCCGCCTCGGGCGGCTGCTGATCGAGTTGCTGCCCGAGCCCGAGGCGATCGGCATGCTCGCCCTCATGCTGCTGCAGGACGCGCGGCGCGCGGCGCGCACCTCGCCCTCCGGCGATCTCGTCCGGCTCGAAGACCAGGATCGCAAGCTGTGGAACCGCGAGCGGATCGCCGAAGGCGTCGCGCTTGTCGAGCGCGCGCTCGCCACGCGCCGTTTTGGCGTCTACAGCATCCAGGCGGCGATCGCCGCGGTGCACGCCGAGGCGCCGCGCCCGGCAGACACCGATTGGCAGCAGATCGTCGGCCTCTATGACGTCCTCGCGCGCATGGATCCGTCCCCGGTGGTGGAATTGAATCGTGCCGTCGCGGTAGCGATGCGCGACGGTCCCGCGGCAGGCTTGGCGCTGATGGAGCCCCTGCTCAAAGGCGGCGGCCTTGCCGATTACCACCTGGCGCACGCGGCGCGGGCCGACCTTTGCCGGCGGCTGGGGCGAAAGGCGGACGCCCGTGCGTCCTACCAGCGCGCCTTGGCGCTTGCCCGGCAGGAGCCGGAACGGCGCTTCCTGACACAGCGGCTGGCCGAACTGCGCGATTGATGAGGCCTGTCGATTTGCGGCTCCCCGGGTCGACTAGGGAGAAAGGAGCCGCAAATGAAAACCGCCATGCTGATACTTGCCATCGAAATTCTCTTGCCCGGCGGCACCTTGCTCGCGCTTGCGCTCCTCGCGTACCGGCGCCGGAAAAATCTTTCGCAGCCGCTGTCGATCCGGTGGCCGGCCATCCGACTATGGGTATAGGAGCACCGGAAAACATCATGCTCAAATACATCGGCCTCGGCGTGCTGCTGCTGATCGGAGGCGTGCTGGTGCTCGCGCCGCTGCGGCCCGACACGTTCCAGGTGCGCCGCAGCACGAGCATCAAGGCCAAGCCGGAGCAGATCTATCCGCTGATCAACGATCTGCACCGCTTCAATACCTGGAACCCGTTCGACAAGAAGGACCCGAACATAAAGGGCAGCTACAGCGGCCCCGAGAGCGGCAAAGGCGCGGCGTATGCGTTCGAAGGCAACCAGCACGTCGGCAAGGGCACGATCGAGATCCTCGATTCCGCGCCGGCATCGAAGGTCACCATGGCGCTGCGCATGCTCGAACCATTCCGGGTCGACAACCGGGTGGTATTCACCCTCGCGCCGGATGGCGCGGCCACCGAGGTGACCTGGGCGATGCAGGGCGCGGTGCCATACTTCGCAAAGATCATTCACCTGTTCGTCAACATGGATCGCATGGTCGGCACGGAATTCGAAGCCGGCCTGGCGAGCCTCAAGACCATCGCGGAGAAAACCCCATGAAATATCTGTGTCTCGTCTACGGCGAAGAGCAGGCCATCGCCAACGTGCCCGACCACCACTGCGTCGCCTTCGACCAGGA
>DASWER010000580.1:0-3343 GCA_036394655.1 Burkholderiales bacterium | reverse complement strand
CAGCTCGAGCAGCTGGCCCAGGTTCCTCGCCGGCACCGACGGATGCGCAACCAGGATCAGCGTGGCATCGCCGAGCTTGGTGACCGGCGCGAAATCGCGCACGGTATCGAACGGCACTTTGGCGAAGACGTGCGGGTTGATGACCATCGTGCCGTCGAAGCCGAGCAGCAGCGTGTAACCGTCGGCATCGGCCTGCGCCACCGCCTGCGTGCCGATGTTGCCGCTCGCGCCCGGCCGGTTCTCGACCAGCACCTGCTGGCCGAGGCGTGCGGCGAGCGGCTCGGCGACGACGCGCGCGCTGTTGTCCGCCACGCCGCCGGGGCTGAAGGGCACGATGATGCGCAGCGGCTTCGCCGGCCATTCCTGCGCTCCGGCAGCCGCCATTAGAATCAACCAAAGAAAAGGGGTCAGAGCAATTTTCATGAAACAAATCCCATGCGCAGTAGTGACCGGAAAATTGCTCTGACCCCTTTTCGCATCGCTTGAAAGTCGAGCTGCGCTACGCGCCGCTGCCGTTCATTGGCGCCATCGCCGTGCACTATTGGTTCGTCGTCACCGACGACGCCGGGGCCTGCCATCGCTGGGAAGTATGGCAGACCAGGAACGCCGGCGGCACCAGCATCGGACACCTGCACTGCGATCTCAAGGCACCGGCGGACGACGTCGGCGGCGGTCCTACGCGGCTCGCGGCCGAGTGGCGAGGCGACGAGGCGGCGCGCATCGCCGCCGTGCTCGCCAGACCCGAGAGCTATCCGCACAGCCAGCGCTACCGCTATTGGCCCGGCCCGAACAGCAACAGCTTCGTCGCCTGGGTGCTCAAGCGCGCGGGCATCCAGTACGCTCTGCACTGGAGGGGCATCGGCCGCAAGTGGGGCAAATGAGGGAAGACATGACCGTGCGCGCAGGGAGCGTCGGCGACGCGCGCGCTATCTCGGAGCTACACATCGCTGCGTGGCGAGCTGCGTATCGCGGGCTCATGCCGGAGGACTACCTCGCGGCACTCGACATCGACGAGCGCGTCAAGCTCTGGTCGCGCGCGCTGTCGCGTCCGGGCCCGAGTAGCGTCGCGGTCGCCGAACTCGACGGCGCGATCGCCGGCTTCTGCTTCTTTGGCCCGACGCGCGATCAAGAGCCACCCGGCGTCGCGGAGATCTTCGCCGTCAACGTGCATCCGGATTGCTGGCGGCACGGCGCCGGCCGCGCCCTCTGCGAGCATGCACTGCGCCAGGCGGCCGCACGCGAATCCAGCTCGATGACTTTGTGGGTGCTGAAACGAAACGACCGCGCTCGCGCCTTCTATGCGACTCTCGGCTATGCGCCCGACGGCGCCGAGCGCACCGACACCAAGCTGATCGGCTCGCCCTTGCACGAGATGCGCTACAGGAAAGCTATCGCATGAAAGCACTACTCCTCGCCTGCGCCCTCCTCGCCGGTCACGCTCAGGCGCAGGACAGCTATCCGTCGCGCCCGCTGCGCTTCATCCTGCCCTTCCCGCCGGGCGGTGGCACCGACATCCTCGGGCGCCTGCTCGCCGACCGGCTGTCCACGAGCCTCGGCCAGCCGGTGGTGACGGAGAACCGCGGCGGCGCCGGCGGCAATGTCGGCGCGGAAGCCGCGGCGCGCGCCGCGCCGGATGGCTACACCATCGTGCTGGTGGCGCCGTCGCTCGCGATCAGCCCGACGCTCTACAGCAAGCTGAACTACGACCCGGTAAGAGACTTCGCGCCGATCGGCCTGGTCGCCTCGTTCCCGAACGTGATGATCACGCATCCGTCCGTGCCCGCGCAGAACCTCCAGGAATTCATCGCGCTCGCCAAGTCAAAGCCCGGCGGCATGAACTTCGGCTCCGGCGGCAGCGGCACGTCGAACCATCTCGCCGGCGAGCTCCTGAACCTCGCCACCGGCATCAAGCTGATCCACGTGCCTTACAAGGGCGTGAACCTCGCGATGAACGGCGTGCTCGCCAACGAAGTGCATCTGGTCTTCATCGGCGTGCCGGTGCCCGCGCCGCACATCAAGGCCGGCAAGCTGCGTGCGCTGGCGGTGCTCGCGCGCGAGCGCTCGCCGCTGCTGCCCGAGGTGCCGACGGCGGACGAGGCGGGCCTGCCGAACTTCGACGTCACCACCTGGTACGGCATCATGGCGCCTGCCGGCACGCCACGGCCGATCATCACGCGCCTCAATGCCGAGTTCGTGAAGATCATGCATGCGCCGGATCTCAAGGAGCGCCTCGCCGCGATGGGTACCGACGTCATGACGAGCACGCCGGAGGAATTCGCTGCGTATCTCAAGCGCGAGATCGCGAAGTGGGGCGACGTGATCCGCAACGCGAACCTGCGGGCCGACTGATGGAGCGCAAGCCCAAGATCCTTGCCGCCGTGCGCCCCCAGGGCGGCGTCGCGGTGCGCCGCGCGCTCGGCGCATACGCCGAAGTGCTTCCCCTATATACCTATGACGACGCGGTGGCGGCGCTGCGCGCGCAGCGCGACATCGAGCTCGTGCTGTGCGGCGTGTTCTTCAACGAGACCCGCGCCTTCGACCTGCTGCGCTTCATGCGCCAGGAATTTCCTGCGCTGCCCTTCGTCGCCTGCCGCATCGGCGATCGCGACGTGGCGCCGGTGATGGCCGAGGCGATGGGAATCGCGGCAAAAAGCATGGGCGCGACGGGGTTCATCGACATGCCGCTGCTCCACGCAGACAACGCGACCGATGTCGACTTCAGGAGCCAGGTGCTGCGCCACATCCGCTGAATGGGGTCAGGTCTTGAATTGACGCATAGCGATGCGTGAATTCAAGACCTGACCCCGCGTTACTGCTCCAGCGCGCTTGGCGCGAAGAGCTCCTCGAGCTTCACGCGCCGCGGCGTCAGGCCCTGCTCCTGCGAGTACTGCGCGGCGGTCTCGAGCACCAGGCGATTGGCTTTGACGCCATGCTTGACCAGCGGTGTGCGCAGGCTCTCGGCGGACGCGAGTCCAGTGTCGATGTGATAGCGCACATGCTCGAGGCGCTCGCGCTCGGCGAGCTCGTTGGCGCGCTCGAACGCCTTCAGCACGTTTAGCACCACCCAGGGATGGCGCTCGGCGATCTCGCGCTTGAGCACCATGCCGTGATTGATCGGCAGCAGGCTGGTCTTGCGGTAGTAGCGCACGCCCTCGGCGACGGGGTCCGCGAACAATGGGCGTATCTCGGGATGCCCAGCCAGGTCGGCGGTACTGCGGTCGACGAGATTGGTGCGCCGGATGTAATGCACCGTGGCGTCGATCTCGCCCGAGAGCATCATGCTGCCCAGGCTTTTTTCCGCCGGCACCTGCTTGATGGTCACCCCCGGCGGCGGCTCGAAGCC
>DASWER010000579.1:0-3765 GCA_036394655.1 Burkholderiales bacterium | reverse complement strand
GCGATGCAACCGCTTTCGCCGACGCCCTTGATGCCGAGCTCGTTGATCATCGATGGATACGCGAGCTGGGCCGTGAGGATATTCGGCAGATCCGCCGCCTTCGGCATGGCGTAGTCCATGAAGCTGCCGCTCTGCAGCTGCCCCGAGGCGTCGTACGCCAGCTCTTCCATCAGCGCGCCGCCGATGCCCTGCGCGATGCCGCCATGCAGCTGGCCGTCGACCACCATCGGGTTGATGGGCTGGCCGCAGTCGTGCACCGCGGCGTACTTGAGGATGCGCACTTCGCAGGTCTCGATGTCGACCTCGACAGCGGCAGCATTGGCGCCGAAGGCCCAGGTGACGGTCTCGGGATTGAAGTAGACGCAGGCGTTCAGACCGGGATCGGGCAGCAGCGCCTTCGATCGCACCGCTTGCCGCGCCACGTCGGCGAGGCGCACGCCATGGCCCGGCACGCCGACGACGTGCGCACGGCCGGCGGCGATGCGGATATCCGCTTCCGCGGCTTCGAGCATCACTGATGCGACCTTGGTCGCCTTGAGGCGCACCGCGCGCGCGGCGCGCGCCACCGCCGGACCCGAGTTGGCGGCGATGCGGCTGCCATAAGGTCCGAAGCCGTAAGGCAGCGCCTGCGTATCGCCGCCGACGATGGTCACGTCCTCGAAGGGCACGCCGAGCTCCTGGGCGCACACCTGCGCGAGCGTCGTGGCATGGCTCTGTCCCTGCGATGAGGCGCCGACGTGCACATACACCTTGCCGCTCGCATCGACGCGCACGTTGGCGCCTTCGTAAGGACCAAGCGCCGTGCCCTGGACGTAGCACGACAGGCCGATGCCGATGCGCTGCGCGCTCTTTTTCTGCAGCGCGCGCATCTCGTCATAGCCGAAGAGCGCCAGCAGCTTGTCGAACGCCGCCGGAAAATCGCTCGGATCGTAGGTGACCGGCACGCCATCCTTGTAGGTGAGGCCCGGCCGGTACGGCATCGCCGCTGCCGGCACCAGGTTGCGGCGGCGGATTTCGGCAGCGTCGATGCCGAGCCGGCGCGCGGCGATGTCCAGCACGCGGTCCATCACGAACACCGCTTCGGGCCGCCCGGCGGCGCGATACGCAGCGCTGAACATCTTGTGGGTGACGACGTTGCTGCAGGCGCTGCGGTAGTTCGCGACGCGATAAGGGCCGCACAGGTGGTTGATGGTATTGACCGTGACGCCGTCCTCCTGCACCGGATAGGCGCCGAAATCGGCGGCGAAGCGGTCGTCGATCGCCACGATGCTGCCGTCGCGCGCGAAGCCCGCGCGGATCTCGTGGCGCTGCTCGCGGTCGTGGCAGGTGGCGATGAAGTGCTCGCTGCGCGATTCGATCCATTTCACCGGACGGCCCAGCCGCCGCGCGAGCGCTGCCACCAGGATGTCCTCGCAGTGGAGCTGGCCTTTGGCGCCGAACGAGCCGCCGACATCCGGCGTCAGCACGCGCACCGCCTCCTCGGCGAGCCCGAGGAGCTGCGCGATCACCTCGCGCAGGTGGTACGGATGCTGCGTCGTCGACACGACGATCAGCAGCCCGGCGTCGTCGACGTAGGCGAGCGCGCCGCGCGTCTCGATCGGCATCGCGGCGAGCCGCGGATGGCGCAGCGTTTCCTCGACCACGAGGTGCGCTTTGCCCATCGCCGCGTCGACCTCGCCGATCGCGGCGCGACCGACGTAGGCGACGTTGTCCGGCCAGTGCTGATGCACGCGCGGCGCGCCGGCACGCAGGGCCGCCTCGGTGGAGGCGACGGCCGGCAGCGCTTCGTAATCGATGCTGATCGCCTCCATCGCCTCGGCGAGCGAGCGCGCATCGGCTGCGACAACCACGGCAACTGCCTCGCCGACATGGCGCACGACGTCTTTCGCCAGCACCGGCTGCTCATAGGCGCGGAATTTCTGCTTCGCCTTGTACGGCGGGATCGGGCGCGCCACTTCGGGCAGGTCGGCCGCCGCGAAGGCGTCGGTGACGCCGTTCAGGTTCACTTTGGCAATTCGCGCGTGCGCATGCGGGCTTCGCACCACGCCCAGATGCAGCATGCCGGGACGCGCGATGTCGTCGACGAAGCGCGCACGACCGGTGAGCAACGCTACGTCCTCCTTGCGGCCGACCGATTCGCCGATCATGCGGGCAGGAGCTCGCGCAGCCACAGGAGCGGCATGGTCTCCTCCATGCCGAGGAATTTGCCGTCGGCGAAGCGATAGCGTTGCTCGGTGACGTGGGTCGGCCGGCTGACCTTGAGCTCGCCGTCCTTGAACAGCACCTCGCGCACGACCAGCACCCCGTCTTCGACGTCGAGCATGCGTGCCTGCCCGGCACGTTGCAGCAGCAGCGGCCACAGCGTCACCGTCAGGCGCTCGCTCGGCAGGAGCGATTCGGTCTTTATGGCATGCCGCGACTCACGCCCGTCGAGGCCTTGCGCCTCGAGCTCGTAGCCCTCCGGCGAGCGCGAGATGGCGCCGCGCTCGGTACCGGCGAAGCTGTCGATGCTGTATTCGCAGGAGCGCAATTTGAAATCGGCATCGAGCACCAGGCGACTGTGGCGCCGCTCGACGTGCTTGCGCGGCACGGCCGCGGCGTGCCGCTCCTCGACCTGCAGGCCGCCATCGGGCAAGCGCGAATGGCGAAAGCTGATGCTGCCGGCTTCGGCGCCGACGATGCGCTCCTGCCAGACCTTGGCATTCGGCAGCGCGCTCGAAGGCAGCCGCGCTGGCGCAGAGACGAGCGCAGCGCGTTGCGACAAAAGCCGATCGAGCTCGGCGCGCGGCAGGTAATAGCCGTTCACCGCGACCGCCTCGATCTCCTGCAGGGCGCGCAGGTCGCGCAGGGGATTGGAGCGGGTCAGGAGCAAATCGGCGCGCTTGCCGGCGCCAAGCGTGCCCGAACCATCGCCGAGGAAGCGCCCGACTTCGCTGGTGGCGCAGCGCAGGGCTTGATACGGCGTCATGCCGGCGGCGACGAAGTTGGCGAGCTCCGCGTGCAGGGAGGCGCCGGGCACGTTCCACGGGTTGAGCGAATCGCTGCCGGTGAGCAGCGGCACGCCCGCGTCGTGGAAAATCGCGAGCACTTCCTGGAATGCCCGCGCCCTTTCGGCAGCAGCGCGGCGCCAGGCGCCGACATCGTCCATGCGTGCACGCCGCGTCCAGCGGATCAAGGTCGACTCCCAGTCCTTGATCGCGGAAGGCGAGACATATTTGAGCGCCGGATCGCGCATCCCCTCCTCCGGCGCGAGCGCATCGCGCTGGTGGAAGACGAGTGTCGGCACGTTCCACGTCTGCTTTTCGGCGAGGAAACGCGCGAGCTCGCGGATGGCGCCAAAGTCGAGCCGCGTGCCCGGTACGGGATCGAAGCGGTCCCAGAACCCGGGCTGCCGCGCGTCGCTTCGCAAGTGCCCGCGCGCGACGTTGTGGAGCTGATCCAGGCAGTAGACGCCGGCATCGACCGCCTGCTCGAACGTCATGGCGTTCGGACAGTTCGCCGTCACGGGCACAGGCGATGCGTGGACCAGCGCGCGCAGATTGTCCGGCGTGAGGAGCGAGAAAGCCTTGATCTGGCGGTAGCCGGCAAAACGCTCGACCAGCGGCTTCGCCTGGGCGACATCGGTCATGGCGACGCCGCGCGGCATGTCGGTGCGGCCGTTCGCATCGACGCCGTCGATCGGCGGGCTGATGGTGATCATGCGCGGGCTCGGGAACTCGCCGCGCTCGGCGAGGCGGCTCATCGCGAGCTGGAACGGCACGCACA
>DASWER010000578.1:0-3981 GCA_036394655.1 Burkholderiales bacterium | reverse complement strand
CCCGTGATCTGCAGGCCCGAGTTGGCGAAGCGCTCGCGCACGTCGGCGCGCTGCAGCACCGCGTTGAGCTCGCGGTTGACGCGCTCGAGAACCGGCCGCGGCGTCGCGGGCGAGATCATCACCCCGTGCCAGGTGACGAGCTCGAAGCCCGGGATGGTCTCCGCCATCACCGGAATTTCGCCGAGCGGCCCGCCGCCGCGGCGCGGTGCGGTCGAGGCGATGGCGCGCACGCGGCCCGACTTCACGTGACCGATCGCGATGTTGACGACATCGAAGAGCAGATTCACCTCGCCCGCCATGAGCGCGTTGAGCGCGGGCGCGTTGCCCTTGTACATCACCATGAGGAGATCGGCTCCCGCATGCGCGCGCAGCAGCTCGCATCCCACCGAGGGCAGCGCGCCCGACGCGCCGCAGGTGACGCGCCCGGGATGCGCCTTGATCTCGCCCAGGACCTCGGCCAGCGTGGCGGGCGGGAAACTCGGATGCGCGATCAGCACCATCGAGGCGTTGTCGAGGTGGATCACTGGGGCGAGCTCGCGGAACGGATCGACGCTCGCCTTCATATAGAAAGTGTTGGTGACGACACTCGGCACCACGAACACGACAGTGTGGCCATCGGACGCCGCCCTCGACGCCGCGAGGTGAGCGATGTTGCCGCCGGCGCCCGGCTGGTTCTCGACGATGTTCGGCTTGCCGGTGCGCTCGGCGAGCGCTGCGGCCAGGATGCGCGTCACTACGTCCGCCGGACCGCCGGGCGCGAAGGGCACCAGCCAGTGGATCGCCTTCGTCGGCCAGGCCGGCTCCTGCGCCTGTGCGCCGAGCGATAACGCAAGCAACAGGGCCGCAAGGCTGCGCATCAATTGGCTGCCGTAATGCCGGCGTCCTGGATCATCTGCCGCCATTTCGCCGCGTCGACGCGCAGCACTTCGCCGAAGCGTTCGGGCGTGGTGCCCGCCGGCTCGATGCCGATCTTCGCCAGCGGCTCGGCGACTTCGGGCGACGCGATCACCCGGTTGATGTCGCCGGACATCTTCTCCACGATCGCGCGCGGCGTGGCGGCGGGAACCAGCACGCCGAACCAGCTGACGGTGCCGAGCTGGGGATAGCCGAGCTCGATGAAGGTCGGCACCTCCGGCAGCGCAGGCGAACGCCGCGTATGCGCGATGGCGAGCGCGCGCGCACGTCCGGCCTGCACCTGCGGACTGATGAGTCCCACCGACGCCCAGGTCGACTGGATCTGGCCACCGAGGAGATCGGTGAGCGACAGTGCCTCGCCTTTGTAGGGAACCATGACCATGTGCGCCTTAGCCGCCCGCGCGAGCGTCTCGCCGTAGATGTGAAAGGTCGAGCCGGCGCCGAAGGTGCCGTAGCTCAGCGGTGCCGCGGGATTGCGCGACGCGGCCAGCAAATCGTCGAGGTTGCGGTAAGGCGAGTCGGCGCGCACCGCGAGCGCGACCGCCGCATACGCCACGAGGCTGACGGGGGCGAAATCCTTCTCGATGTCATAGGGCACCTTGGGCAGCAGCGCCGGGGCCTGGATCACCGAAGTGAAGGCGAACAGCGCCGTGTAGCCGTCGGGCGGCGCGCGCATCACGTATTCGCTGCCGACCGTGCCGGTAGCGCCCGGGCGGTTCTCGACGATGACCGGCACGCTCCAGAGCACGCCCAGCCTTTCGGCGAGCAAGCGGCTTACGCGATCCGGGCTGCTGCCGCCGGCGGCCGGCATCACGAGCTTCACGGTCTTGGACGGATAGGCCTGCGCCGACGCGATACTGGAGAAACCAATGAAGCACAGCAGGGCGAGCCAGCGCGTCATGCTTGCCTGTTGCGCATCGCGGACCACACGCGCTGCGGCGTCGCCGGCATGGCAATGTCGTCCACGCCAAGCGCATCGCAGAGCGCGTTGATCACGGCCGCCGTGGCGGGCACGACGCCGCCCTCGCCGCCGCCTTTAATTCGCAGCGGATTACCCGCGGTCGGATCCTCGGCGAGCGCAGTCTCGAAGGACGGAAGGTTTTCCGCGCGCGCGAAGCCGTAATCCATGAACGAGCCGGTCAGCACCTGGTTTGCGGCGTCGAGCGCGACGCCCTCCATCAGCGCCTGCCCGATGCCCTGCGCGATGCCGCCGTGGGTCTGCCCGTCGACGATCAGCGGATTGACGGCCTGGCCGACGTCATCGACGGTGACGTAGCGCAAGATCTCGACCGCGCCGGTATCGGGATCCACTTCGAGCTCGCACACCGCGCAACCGCCCGGGTGGGCAGGGATGCGGCCGTTGAAGTCTTCCTCGACGGCAAGCTCCGCCAAATCCAGAAGCGCGATGGCGCGATCGGTGCCGGCGACGCGGAAGCTGCCCTGCTGGTAGACGACGTCAGCGGCCGCAACTTCCATCTTTGCCGCGGCAGCCTGCCGGCCTTTCTCGAGCAGCTGGCGTCCGGCCGCGACCAGCAGCGTGCTCACGAAGCGCAGCGAGCGATCGGAGTGCGTGCCGCCGCCTGACTTGACGAACGCGGTATCGCCGGTGCGCAGGCGAATCTTCTCGATCGGCATCTCGAGCTGATCCGCCGCGACCTGGGCGAACGCGGTCTCGTGCCCCTGCCCGCTCGATTGCGTGCCGGCGATGATCTCGATTGCTCCTTGCGTGACGCGCAGCTCGATGCGCTCGCGCGGTGCGCCGACCGGTGACTCGACATAGTTCGCCATGCCGAGTCCGCGGCGCCGGCGCGCCTTGCGCTTGCGCTCGGCGAAGCCTGCATAGTCGGCGATCTCGAGCGCGCGCTCCATGTAGCCTGCGAAATCGCCCGATTCGAACAGGAGCCGCATCGGCGTGCGGTAAGGCAGGTCGCTTTTGCGCACGAGGTTGCGCCGCCGGATCTCGGCGCGATCCATTTTCAGACGGCGCGCGGCGAGGTCCAGCAGCCGCTCGAGGACGTGGTGCGCTTCGGGACGTCCGGCGCCGCGGTAAGGCACGGCGGGCACCGTGTTGCTCGTGACACCCTGCACGCGCAGCGACACGGCGGGGATGCGGTAGACGGTGGTCAGGATGTTGCGGAAGTTGGCCGGCGGCACGAAAGACACCGTGTGCGCGCCGAGGTTGCTGCGCAGGCTGACCTCGTAACCGAGGATGCGCCCGTCGGCATCGACGCCGAGCGCCGCCTGGATCGCGGCATCGCGGCCCTGGAAGTCGGCGAGGAAGGCTTCGCTGCGCGTGCTGGTCCAGCGCACCGGTCGGCCAAGGCGCTTTGCGGCCCAGAGCACGACGATCTGCTCCGGCTGCAGGTAGGTGCGCGGGCCGAACGCGCCGCCGACATCGCCGCACACCACGCGCACCTTGTCCGTCTGGAGAATCTTGCAGAGCAGCTGCTTCAAGAGCACCGCGCCCTGGGTGCCCGTGACCAGCGTATACAGCTGCCCGTCGCACGCGCCGATCGCCGAGCGCGGTTCCATCTGGCAGTTGACCACTCGCTGGCTGACGAAGTCGTGCTGCACCACGTGCGCGGCGCGCGCCAGTGCGTCGCGCGTCGCCGCCGCATCGCCGAAGGCGTAGTCGAGGCAGAGGCTCTCGGCCAGCGGTAGCGGCTCATAATCGACTTCGATCCGGTCCGCGGCGTCGCGCGCCTGCTCGAGCGTCTCGGCAATCACCGCGGCGATCGGCTCGCCGACGTGGCTTACCTTGTCGCGCGCGAGCGGCCAGTGCGGCGATTGCCGCGGATTGTCGAAGGCGCGCTTGGTGATGTCGTGCATATCCAGCGGATTGGGCACATGGTCGACCGGGGGCAGACCATCGGCGGCGTAATCGGCCCCGGTGAGAATGGCGAGCACTCCCGGCATGTGGCGCGCTTCCTCGGAGAGGATCTTTACAACTCGCGCGTGCGCATGCGGCGAGCGCACGAAGACGCACCAAGCCTGACCGGGGTAGGCCTGATCGTCGGTGTAGCTGCCCCGGCCCGTGAGGAGCCGGTCGTCCTCAACGCGCGGCAG
>DASWER010000577.1:0-7277 GCA_036394655.1 Burkholderiales bacterium | reverse complement strand
GTTCACCACATAGTGGTCGCCTTGCCGCAGCGCCTTGGTTTTCAGCGAGGCGAGATCGCTGCCGGAGCCGGGCTCCGAATAGCCCTGGCACCAGAAATCGTCGCCGTTATAGATGCGCGGCAGGAAGCGCTTCTTCTGCGCGTCGCTAGCGAATTGCAGCAAGACCGGCCCGCACATCGAGAGGCCGAACGGAATCAGCATCGGGCTGCCGGCGAAGCCGAGCTCTTCCTCGAAGATGTAGCGCTGCACCACGTTCCAGCCGGTGCCGCCCCATTCTTTCGGCCAGGCCGGCGCGATCCAGCCTTTGGCTGCGAGGATGCGGTGCCAGCGCAGCATTTCTTCTTTCGAGAGGTGCGCGTAGTTCTCGACTTTGTCCCGCAGCTCCTGCGGCAGGTTGGCGCGCAGCCATGAGCGGACCTCGTCGCGGAAAGCGAGCTCTTCGGCCGAGTAGTTGAGATCCATGGCGGGCTGCTGAGGAGCGAAGAGTCTAACCCAGCGCAGCGTTTGAAACAGGCCTAAAGGAGGCTCACACCGCCATCGGCGACGATCACCTGTCCGGTGATGAAAGCCGCCGCGTCGGACGCCAGGAACACCGCGATGCCACCGATGTCGCGCGGCTCGCCGAGCCGGCGCAGCGGCGTCGCATCGATGCGCTCGGCGCGCCGCTTTTCATCCTCCCAGAGCGCACGGGCGAAATCGGTCTTCACCAGCCCCGGCGCGATCGCGTTCACGCGCACGTTCCTCGCTCCCCATTCGGCCGCGAGATTGCGCACCAGGTGATGCGCCGCCGCCTTGGAGACGCCGTAAGCGCCAATCACGGTGTTGGCGAGCAGCCCGCCGATCGATCCCACCAGCGTAAGACTGCCGCCGCCTCTCTGCGCCATGCCGGGCAGCGTCATGGCCGCGAGCCAGAGCGTGCTCTTCACGTTGTTGCCGATGATCTTGTCGAAGGCGTCGTCCGGGATGCCGGTGAGCGGCCCGTAATACGGATTGGATGCCGCGTTCGCCACGACAATGTCGATGCGCTGCCACCTGGCGAGCGTGGCGTCGACCAGCGCCTGCAAATCCTCCTTGCGCGAGACATTGCACGGCATCGCCATCGCTTCTGCGCCGTTCGACAGCAACTCCTTGAGCGCCGCGTCGCAGGCTTCGGCCTTGCGGCTCGAGATCGCGACCTTGGCGCCGGCCCGCGCCAGCTCCTCGGCGATCGATTTGCCGATGCCGCGAGTCGAGCCCGTCACCAGCGCCACCTTGCCGCTCAAGTCGAAAAGAGAGCGCGTCATTTCACTATGTGAAATATAGTATGACTAAGTTGACACAAAGCTGCTGCTGGTCAGAATAGCGAAACGCGAAACATCCGGCTTTAACTCCCAAGAAATCAAACAGGAAGGACATCGAATCCCTATGGGCGCTCCAGAACCCGCGGCACCGCTCGCGCAACCCGCGAGCACTTTCAGCTACGAGCACGAAGGCGATCGCCAGTTTGCCACCACGCTGGCGCGCGGGCTGGAAGTGCTGCGCTGCTTCACGCCGCTCGAGCCACTGCTCGGCAACAAAGAGATCTCGGTGCGCACGGGGCTGCCGAAGCCCACGGTCTCGCGCCTCACCTACACGCTGACCAAGCTCGGCTACCTCCGGCACAACATGCGCCTGGGCAAGTACCAGCTCGGCTCGGCGGTGCTCTCGATCGGCTATCCGCTGCTCGCCTCGATGAACGTGCGGCAGGTGGCGCGGCCGCTGATGAAGGAGCTCGCCGACTATTGCAACGGCTCGGTGTCGATGGGCGTGCGCGATCGCCTGAACATGGTGTACGTCGAGTCGTGCCGCAGCGGCAACGGCATCACCACGCTGCCCGACATCGGCACCTCGGTGCCCATCTCCCATTCCGTTATCGGCCGCGCCTTCCTCGCCGCCTGCACGCCGCCGGAGCGCGAAGCGGTGCTGAACCAGATGAAGGTGAAGGAGCCCGAATCGCACCGCAAATACCGCACGTCGATCGACAAATCGCTCGACGACATCCGGGCGCGCGGCTTCTGCGCCGCCTCCGGCGAACTGCGCCGCGAGGTGCACGCGGTGGGCGTGCCGATGCGCCGCACGGTCGACGGCGAGATCGTCTCCTTCAACTGCATCGTGCCGGCGTTCATGGTGAAGAAGGGCCAGCTCGAGGACGACCTCGGGCCGCGCCTGGTAGCCATGGTGCGCAACATCGAGGCCTCCCTCGGGCTGCACTGAGCGGCTAGCATCGGCGCAACGCCGATGAGGGAGTTGCTCAGGTACTTCCAGGAGCTCGACGCCGAGGTGCGGGCCGCCTCGATCACGGCGTTGCGCATCGCGCTGATCCTGGCCCTGGCGTGGGCGTTGCAGGCGCTCGCCGCGCGCCTGATCCGCCTGTTTCGCCGCTACATGCAGCGCAAGAGCCCGAGCCTCGACGAGCAGGCGCGCATCGAGACGCTGGCGCGCGTGTTCCGCAATGGCGCCGCGGTGATCATCGTGCTGGTCGCCGGCATGCTGGTGCTCGGCGAGCTCGGCATCTCCATCGCTCCGATCCTCGCCACCGCCGGCGTGGCCGGCGTGGCGCTCGGCTTCGGCGCGCAAAGCCTGATCAAGGACTACTTCAACGGCTTCTTCCTGCTGCTCGACGATCAGATCCGCGAGAGCGACGTGGTCGAGGTCGCGGGCAAGAGCGGCCTGGTCGAGGAGGTGACGCTGCGCTACGTTCGGCTGCGCGACTTCGACGGCCATGTGCACTTCGTGCCCAACGGCGAGATCAAGGTGGTGAGCAACCGCACGCGCAGCTTCGCCTACGCCGCGGTCGACGTCGGCGTCGGCTACGGCGTCGACATCGACCAGGCGCTCGCCCTGATGCGCGAAGCCGGGCAGGCGATGCGCGCCGACGCCAAGTGGCAAGCGAGGCTCGCCGACGACATCGAGATCCTCGGCGTCGAGCGCCTCGACAACTCGGCGGTCGTGCTGCGCTGCCGGCTCAAGGTGGTACCAGCGATCGAGCAGTGGAACGTAAAGCGCGAGTTCCTCAAGCGGGTGAAGCTCGCCTTCGACGCGCGCGGCATCGAGATGCCCTTCCCGCAGCTCACGGTGCACGTCGCTAAGGACGCCGGCCGGCCTTAGCCAGGATGGCGTGAATGCGGCGCACGCCATCGGTGAGCGCCGCGGGGCCCGGCTGCAGGATCTCCGAGGACTTGATCTCGTGAAGCTGGTTTTGCTTCACGGCCGAGATTCGGTCCCAGCCGGGACGCGCGGCGACGCGCTCGGGCCTGAATTTCTTGCCGCACCAGGAGCCGATGATGACGTCGGGATTGCGCCTTGCGACCTCGCCGGGATCGGCGATCGTGCGCCCGGATGCGGCCTGCGATAGAGAGAGCTCCGAGAAGACATCTTCGCCGCCGGCGATCTCGATCAGCTCGCTCACCCAGCGGATGGCGCTGATCATCGGCTGGTCCCACTCCTCGAAGTAGACCTTCGGCCGCTTTCCCAGCCGCGCGGCCGCGCCGCGCACCTCGGCCAGATTGGCTTCCAGCTGCGAAACCAGCTGCGCGCCGCGCTCGGCCGCGCCGACCATCGACGAGAGCACCAGCACCATCGACAGGATCTCGTCCACCGAGCGCTGGTTGAAGAGCACGACGTTGAGCCCCGCCTTCGCCAGATCGCGTGCGATGTCGGCCTGCAGGTCCGAGAAGCCCAGGACCAGGTCGGGTTTCAGCTGGAAAATCTTCTCGTTCTGGGCGCTGAGAAATGCCGACACGCGCGGTTTTTCGCGCCGTGCGCGCGGCGGGCGCACCGTGTAGCCGGAGATGCCGACGATACGACGCTCCTCGCCGAGCAGGTAGAGCGTTTCGGTGGTCTCTTCGGTGAGGCAGACGATGCGCTCGGGATAGCGCGCGGGCATTGGGTATTATCAAACCATGGGCCCGCTCGCCGGCATCAAAGTGCTCGAATTCGAGGCGATCGGCCCGGCGCCATTTGCCGGCATGCTGCTCGCCGACATGGGCGCCGATGTGCTGCTCGTCGACCGGCCCGGCGCGAGCGGCCTCGGCATCCCGCAGGAGCGCTCCTACGACGTGATGTCGCGCGGCAAGCGCTCGGTGACGCTGGATCTCAAATCACCCGGCGGGGTGGAAGCCGCGCTCGCGCTCGTGGCGCGCGCCGACGCGCTGATCGAAGGCTTCCGTCCCGGCGTGATGGAGCGCCTCGGCCTCGGCCCGGAGGTGGCTCTCCAGAGAAATCAGAAACTGGTGTACGGCCGGATGACCGGCTGGGGCCAGGGCGGACCGCTCGCGCCGCGCGCCGGGCACGACATCAACTACATCGCGCTCGCCGGCGTGCTCAACGCGTTCGGCCGCAAGGGCGAGGCGCCGGTGCCGCCGTTGAATCTGGTCGGCGATTTCGGCGGCGGCGGCATGCTGCTCGGCTTCGGCGTGGTCTGCGGTCTGCTGGAAGCCCAGCGCTCGGGCCGCGGCCAGGTGATCGACGCCGCGATGGTCGACGGCGCGGCGCTGCTCGCCGGCATGTTCCAGGGCCTGCTCGCGGCAAACCAGTGGAGCGAGGAGCGCGGCACCAACATCCTCGACACCGGCGCGCCGTGGTACGACGTCTATCAGACCGCGGACCGCAAGTACGTGGCGATCGGCGCGATCGAGGACAAGTTCTTCGCCGAGCTCGGCTCGCGCCTCAAGCTGCTCGACCTGCCGGCGCAGCACGACCGCTCGCGCTGGCCGGAAATGCGGCGGCGCTTTGCCGACACTTTCAAATCGAAAACCCGGGACGAATGGTGCCGCATCTTCGAGGGCTCGGACGCCTGCTTTGCGCCGGTGCTCTCCTGGTCCGAGGCGCGCAAGGATCGCCACACGGTGGCGCGTTCCGCCTATGTGAAAGTGGCCGACGTGGAGCAGCCCGCGCCAGCGCCGCGCTTTTCGCGCACCCGGACCGCTGTGCCACAGACACCGCCTGAGCGCGGCGAGGGCGGGCGTCAGGCGCTGGCCGACTGGGGCTTCGATGGCTCCGAGATGAAGCGGCTAGAATCACTCGGCCTCGGAATGAAGGAATAAAAATGCTCGGTCGCCTGATGCCCCGCGAGGGCAAGTTCTTCGATCTGTTCAACGCCCACGCCGAGCGCATCGTCGAGGGCAGCCGCGAGCTGGCGTCGATGATCGGCACCTTCGATCAGCTCGACGCGCACGCGCAGCGCATCGACGCCGCCGAGCGCGCCGCCGACAAGATCACGCACGAGTGCATTTCGCTCCTGCACAAGACCTTCATCACGCCCTTCGACCGCGACCAGATCCACCAGCTGATCACCAGGATGGACGACATCCTGGACCTGATCCAGGACGTGGCGGAGTCGATCGCCCTCTACGACCTGCGCAGCGTGACGCCGGAGGCGAAGCAGCTGGCCGAGATTTGCCAGTCCTCCTGCGACCGGGTCAAGGCGACAGTGGCGCTGCTCACCAACGTCAAGAGCTCGGCGGCGATCCTCAAGCTGTGCGAGGAGATCGACCGGCTCGAGTCCGACGCCGACCGCGTCATGCGCTCGGCGATGTCGAAGCTGTTCCGCGAGGAGAACGACCTGAAGCAGGTGATGAAGCTGCGCGTGATCTACGACCTGCTCGAGTCGATCACCGATCGCTGTGAGGACGTGGCGAACATCATCGAGGGCATAGTCCTAGAGAATTCTTGATGGAAGGTCAGCTCAGCCTAGGAATCCTGCTCGGGCTGATCCTCGTCGCGCTGGCGTTCGATTTCATGAACGGCTTCCACGATGCGGCGAACTCGATCGCCACGGTGGTCTCGACGCGCGTGCTCAAGCCCTACCAGGCGGTGCTGGTGGCGGCGGCGTTCAACTTCGTCGCAGTGTTCGTGTTCCACCTGAGCGTGGCGACCACCGTCGGCAAGGGCATCATCGATCAGGGGATCGTCGACCACCTGCTGGTGCTGGGCGCGCTCACCGGTGCGATCTCCTGGAACATCCTGACCTGGTGGTATGGCATCCCGTCGTCGTCATCGCACGCGCTGATCGGCGGCCTGGTCGGCGCGGCAGTCGCCAAGGGCGGGAGCTGGGCATTGATTCCCGCCGGCATCCTCAAGACCGTGGCGTTCATCTTCATCTCGCCGATCGTCGGCATGCTATTCGGCGCGCTCCTGATGCTGGCGGTGTCCTGGATTTTCGTGCGCAGCACGCCATCGAAGGTGGACCGCTGGTTCCGGCGGCTGCAGCTCATCTCGTCGTCGCTCTACAGCCTGGGCCACGGCGGCAACGATGCGCAGAAGACCATCGGCATCATCTGGATGCTGCTGATCGGCGCCGGCTACCTCGGCGCCAGGGACCCGGTGCCGATCTGGGTGGTGGTCGCCTGCTACGTGACGATCGCGCTCGGCACTGCGTTCGGCGGCTGGCGCATCGTGAAGACGATGGGGCAGCGCATCACCAAGCTGCGCCCGGTGGGCGGCTTCTGTGCCGAGACCGGCGGCGCCGCAATGCTGTTTTTTGCCACGGCGCTCGGCATCCCGGTGTCCACCACACACACCATCACTGGCGCCATCGTCGGCGTCGGCGTGGCGCAGAACGTGTCGGCGGTGCGCTGGGGCATCGCGGGCAACATCGTCTGGGCCTGGGTGCTGACGATCCCGTGCTCGGCGTTCATCGCCGGCCTGGCGTGGTGGATCGCGCACGCCACCCTCAGTCGTTAGTGCGCGTGCTTGCCCGCGTCCGTCAGGCGGCCGACCTGTAGCTCGGTTTTCACTTCCCCCGCGCGCTCGAAGCGCAGCGTCAGCGGAATCTTGTCGCCTTCCTTGAACGGCGCCTTGATGTTCACCAGCATGAGGTGCGCGCCGCCGGGCTTGAGCTCGAAGCTGCCGCGCGCCGGAATCTCGTAGCCCAGGACCTCACGCATGCGAAAGATGTCGCCGTCTTTTACCGTGACATGCGTTTCGGCCCTTTCCGCCGCCGGCGAGCTCGCTGCCACGAGCCTGTCGGGCGTCGCGGCAGCATTGCGGATGGTCATGTAAGCAGCGGCGATCTTCGCGCCCGGCGGCGTGGCGCGTGCCCAGCCGTTCTCGATCTGGATCTGCGCGACGGCCGGCGTCGCCGCAAATATTGCGAATAGCAGCAGGAATCTCATTTGGCGCGCTCGCGTTCCTGCAGCTCGCGCCACAGGATCTTGCCGGTCGCCGTCTTCGGCAGCTGCTCGACGAACTGCACCAGGCGCGGCACCTTGAACGCCGCCATGCGGCTGCGCGCCCACTCGATCACCTCCTCGGCCTTG
>DASWER010000576.1:0-2867 GCA_036394655.1 Burkholderiales bacterium | reverse complement strand
AAGGCGCGGCTGCACGGCATGATCGCCAACCGCCCGGACTGGACGCTCTCGCGCCAGCGCCAGTGGGGCGTGCCGATGCCGTTCTTCCTGCACCGCGAGACCGGGGCGCTGCATCCGCGCACCCCTGAGCTTTTGGAGGCGGTGGCAAAGCGCGTCGAGCAGGGCGGCATCGAGGCCTGGCAGAGCGTCACCGCCGAAGAGCTGCTGGGCGCCGAGGCGGCGCAATACGAGAAGGGCCGCGACACGCTGGACGTCTGGTTCGACTCCGGCTCGACGCACTACACCGTTCTGCGCGGCTCGCACCGCGAAGAGACGGGCTTTCCGGCCGACCTGTATCTCGAGGGCTCTGACCAGCATCGCGGCTGGTTCCATTCGTCGCTGCTGGTCTCGTGCATGCTCGACGGCGTGCCGCCGTACAAGGCGCTGCTAACGCACGGCTTCGTCATCGATCTCGAAGGCCGCAAGATGTCGAAGTCGAAGGGCAACTCGATGGCGCCGCAGGAAATCTCCAACTCGCTGGGCGCCGAGATCCTGCGCCTGTGGGTGGCGAGCACCGATTACTCGAGCGAGCTGAATCTCTCCAGCGAGATCCTGAAACGCGTCGTGGAGAGCTACCGGCGCTTGCGCAACACGCTGCGCTTCCTGCTCGCCAATACCTCCGACTTCGACGCCGCGCGCGATGCGCTGCCGCTGCACGAAATGGTCGAGATCGACCGCTACGCGCTGGCCATGACGGCCAAAATGCAGAACGCGGTCGCCGCCGACTACGAGCGCTACCAGTTTCACCTGGTGGCGCAACAGCTGCAGGCGTTCTGCTATGAGGATCTCGGCGCCTTCTACCTCGACATCCTCAAGGACCGCCTGTACACGAGCGGCGCGCAGTCGAGGCCGCGGCGCTCGGCGCAGACCGCGCTCTACCACATCACGCAGAGCCTGGTGCGCCTGATGGCGCCGGTCCTGTCCTTTACCGCGGAGGAACTGTGGCAGGCGTTCACGGGTCGCACGGACGACAGCGTGTTCTTCCACACCTGGCATGAATTGCCCAGGCCGGCCGACGCGCCTGCGCTGCTCGCCAAGTGGGCGCGCCTGCGCGAGCTGCGCGACCCGGTACGAAAGGAAATCGAGGCGCTGCGCGCCGCCGGCAAGGTCGGCTCATCGCTGCAGGCGGAAGTCGACTTCCATGCGGCGGGCCATGATTACGAGCTGCTGTCGAGCCTCGGCGACGAGCTCAAGTTCCTCCTCATCACCTCGGCGGCGCAGGTGCATCGCGGGCAGGACGGCGTCAAGGTCACACCGAGCGCGCATTCGAAGTGCGACCGCTGCTGGCACTATCGCTCCGACGTCGACGACGACGGGCTTTGCGGGCGCTGCCGGCTGAATCTCAATGGACCCGGCGAGCCGCGCGAGTTTGTCTAGGGCGTGGCGCTGGTTCGCGCTCGCCGCGGCGGTGGTGCTCGCCGATCAGGCCACCAAGACGCTGGTGCTCGGCCGCTTCGCGCCCGGCGAGCGCCTCGAGATCACCGGCTTCTTCAACATGGTGCTGGTGTACAACAAGGGCGCGGCATTCAGCTTTCTCTCGGATGCGCAGGGCTGGCAGACGCCGCTGCTGATCGCCTTTGCGGTCGTGGCGATCGGCATCGTCGGCACTTTGCTGGTGCGCTCGCCCAGCCGGGGCCTGTTTTGCACCGGGCTCGCGCTGATCCTGGGCGGCGCGCTCGGCAACCTGATCGACCGCTTGCGCTTCGGCCAGGTGGTCGACTTCCTTGACTTCCACGCCCTGGGCTGGCACTGGCCGGCGTTCAACGTCGCCGACTCGGCGATCACGGTTGGCGCGGTGCTGCTGATCCTCGAAGGCTTCGTGCACCATGAAGGGCGAGCTCGCTCTACTTCTTAAGGCGCTGGCCTTTGCCGCCCACAAGCACCGCGACCAGCGGCGCAAGGACGCGCAGGCATCGCCTTACATCAACCATCCGATCGCGCTCGCCGATGTGCTGGTCAACGAAGGTGGCGTAACGGATTTCGAGGTGCTGTGCGCGGCACTGCTGCACGACACCGTCGAGGACACGGCGACCACGCATGAGGAGCTGGTGGACGCCTTCGGCTCGCGCATCGCGCGCATCGTCGCCGAGGTGACCGATGATCAGGACCTGCCGAAGGCCGAGCGCAAGCGCCTGCAGATCGAGCATGCGCCGAAGCTCTCGCACGAGGCGAAGCTGGTGAAGCTCGCCGACAAGCTGGTCAACCTGCGCGACGTCGCCGAGCGGCCGCCGGCAAAGTGGGACCTCGCGCGGCGCCGCGAATACTTCGACTGGGCGAAGCAGGTGATCGACGGGCTGCGCGGCGCGCACCCTCGGCTCGAGGCCGCCTTCGACGCAGCCTACGCCAAGCGTCCTGCGTGAGAAAATAGCACGATGCAGGTAACGCTTGCCAATCCGCGCGGCTTCTGCGCCGGCGTCGAGCGCGCGATCGAGATCGTCGAGCGCGCCCTCGAGCTGTACGGCGCCCCGATCTACGTGCGCCACGAGATCGTGCACAACAAGTACGTGGTGGAAAACCTGCGCGCCAAGGGCGCGGTGTTCGTCGAGGAGCTCGACGAAGTGCCCGCCGGCGGCACGGTGATTTTCAGCGCCCACGGCGTGGCGAAGGCGGTCCAGGCCGAAGCCGACCGGCGCGGCCTCAAGGTGTTCGATGCCACCTGCCCGCTGGTGAGCAAGGTGCACATCGAGGTGAAGAAGATGCTGCGCGACGGCTACGAGATCGTGATGATCGGCCACCACGGCCACCCCGAGGCCGAGGGCACGATGGGGCAGTCGGCGATCGGCATGCATCTGGTCGAGACGCTGGAGGATGTCGCGGCGCTCGAGGTG
>DASWER010000575.1:0-30507 GCA_036394655.1 Burkholderiales bacterium | reverse complement strand
CGCCGGTATCCATCCAGCAGCCCGCCACCTGGGCGCCGCGCGACAGCGAGCGCACCGCCGGCGCCGAGATGGCGCCGAAGCTCATGCCGCTGACGTTGACGATGGACTTCGCCTCGAACGGCTCGCGGCAATAACCTTCGCCGAGAATCAGCGTGGGCGTCGGCTGGCGCTCTTCCTCGAGCACCGGGAACGGATGGTTGACGAAGATGAGGGCGCCGGGATGGTGCAGGTCGTAGGTCGAACCGAAGCCGATGATGCCGCCCTCGTTCTTCGCCAGACGATAGACCCAGCCGCGCGTCGCGCGGTTGAACGGCATCTCGTCGCGGTCGCCCATGAAGAAGTACTGCCGGAAGTACTCGCCGAGCTCCTCGAACTTGTAGCGCAGGCGGCCGACGACCGGATAGTTGCGCAGCACGCTGTGCTTCTTCTGCGTGATGTCGCGAATGAACAGGAACGCGAAGCCGGCGACGCAGACGAACGCGATCAGCGTGCCGATGCCGTACGACAGGATGTTGGTGATCATTGCCCCTCCCGCTGCCTTTCAACGCGGCTTCTCCGCGTTCCTAGGCCCCTTAGGGCAATGATACCCCGCGCCGCACTTCCTCCTCGGTGGCTGCCCGTACGGTAAGAATTACAAGCGAGAAGCGCAGCGCCATGCCGGCGAACGGATGGTTGGCATCGAGCACGACGCTGCCGCCGCCGACATCGGTCACCGTATACAGGGTGTCGCCGTCCTCGACCTGCATGCCGACGGCGACGCCTTCGCCGTAGCGGCCCGCCGGCTCGACCCGAACGAGCGCGGCGTCGTACTCGCCGAATGCCTGCTCGGGCTCGAGCTGCACCAGCACCGACTCGCCCGCGCCCTTGCCCGCCACGGCGCGCTCGAGCGCATCGAGCATCTGGCCGTAGCCGCCGTGCAGGTAATTCATCTCGGACGGATCAGACAGCTGCACGCCTTGCGCGTCGTGCAGCTCCATGCGGATTGTGACTACGGTATCGCGGGCTACGAGCGTGGTTACGCTCTGAGACGCTTCACCAGGTCGAACACTGCCGCGCAGTGGCCGCGCGGGTTGACGCCGTAGGCGACGTGGCGCAGCACGCCCTTCTTGTCGACGATGAAGGTCGAGCGCACCAGGCACTCGCGCCGGCCGGCGCCTTCGATGTCCTTTTCCTGCAGCACGCCGTACTTGCGGCACACCTCGCCCTCGGTGTCGGAGAGGAGGCCAATGGTGACGCCGTGGCGGTCGCGGAAGTCAGCGTGCGTCAGGCAATCGTCGCGCGACACGCCGAGCACCACGCAGTCGTGCTTGACGAACTGGTCTTCGTGATCGGAGAAATCGGTGGTCACCAGGGTGCAGCCCGGTGTGCCGTCCTTCGGATAGAAATAAAGCACGACATGCTTCTTGCCCTTGAACGCCGAGAGGTTCACGGTCTGCATGTCGGCGTCGGGAAGCTCGAATGACGGCGCAGCTTGTCCCGGTTGCAGCATCGCGATCGATTCTATTCCTATTTTTTTTTGAATTTGCAACTGACGCGCACGCGCGTTGCACAAATGAGGCTGTAGTTCAGGCGCTACATATAATCGGTCGGTGAAACAAAATTTGCTCGGCGGCTTGACGCCGCGCGAATTCCTTCGCCGTCACTGGCAAAAACGCCCGCTTTACGTGCGCGGCGCGCTGCCGCGCTTCAAAGGCGTGCTCGATGCGCGCCAATTGCTCACGCTCGCGCGGCGCGACGACGTCGAATCCCGCATCGTGGAGCGCCGTGGCACGCGGCGCAGCACGGCGCACGGTCCATTTGCTCGCCTGCGGCCGAAACTGCGCGACTGGACCCTGCTCGTGAGCGGAGTGAATCTTCACCACGCCGCCGCGGATGCCTTGCTGCGGCGCTTTTCGTTCATTCCGCAGGCGCGTCTCGACGATGTCATGGTGAGCTACGCCACGCCAGGCGGCGGCGTCGGTCCGCATGTCGATTCCTACGACGTCTTCCTGCTGCAGGGCGCCGGGCGCCGGCGCTGGACAGTCACCGGCCCCGGCAAGAAGTCGGTCTACACCGCGCACCCCGGCGACCTGCTCTACCTGCCGCCCGGCTGGCGGCACGACGGCGTCGCGCTCGATGCCTGCTTCACCTACTCCATCGGCTTTCGCGCACCGCGCGGCGCCGAGCTCGGCGCGGCGTTTCTCGACTGGCTGCACGAGCGCGGTCTGCCCGATGCTTCCTACCGGGATCCGCGCCTCGCGCCGGCATCGCGCCCGGGGCGCATACCCGCGCAGATGCTCGGCTTCGCGTCGCGCGCGCTCGGGCGCATCCGCTGGACGAGCCGCGATGTGGCGGGCTTCCTCGGCGAGTACCTGAGCCTGCCCAAGGCGCAGCTCGTATTCCGCGGCCCGCCGCGCCCGCGGCGCCCGCGGCGCCTGGCGGGCGCCATGGTTCATCTGGACCTCAAGAGCCAGCTTCTCTACAGCGGGCGGCGCTTTTTCATCAACGGGGAAATCGTTACAGTGCCGGAGGGCGCCGCGGCTGCGCTGCGCCGCCTGGCCGATGAGCGCTGCGCGAGCGGCGACGCGCTGGTGCGCGCGCGGCTCGCGCCACTCATGTCCGATTGGCAGCGCCGCGGCTACGTGTCAGTGCATAGAGGAAAATGAGGCCAGTGATGGACGAAGCCACTTACGAGCGGTTCGACAGCAGCGCCGGCTTCAACGCGGCGGTGGAGCGGCTGCTCGCCCAGCCGGGCCGCGAGCTGCGCATCTTCGATCCCGACGGCTCGGCGCTGCGCCTGAACGACTCGGCGCGCATCGAGAGCCTGGAGCGGTTCCTGAACGCGAGCCGCACGCGGCGTATCTATATGGCGCTGCACGACGCCGAGCACCTCAAGCGCCACTGTCCGCGCATGCTCGGCCTGCTCGCGCGCTTCTCGCACGCCGTGCAGATCCATCGCACGCACGATCACATCCGCGAGCTGCAGGACGCCTTCCTGGTGCTCGACGCGCAGCACTATGTGCGCCGGCCGGTGGCGAACTTCTATCGCGGCGCGACCGGCCTCGGCGACGAGGTCGAAGGACTCGCCATGCGCCAGCGCTTCATGGAAATCTGGGAAGCGTCGTTCCCGGGGGTCTCGAGTACTACGGCAGGACTCTAGGCTTCCCGCCAGTCGAAGCCGTCGTCCTGGGTGGCGAGGCCGATCCAGGTTTCTGAACAGTTCAAAGCACCTGCGAGCGCGGCGCGCGCGAGCTCCGGCTTGTTGTTCTGCTGCGAAAGATGCGCGCCGATGATGTGCTTCAGCTTCGAGCGGTCGAGCGCGCCGAGAAGGCGCGCCGCATGCTGGTTATCGAGATGACCGAATGGCCCGGCGATGCGCTCCTTCAGCCAGCGCGGGTAGGCGCCGTTCCAGAGCATGTCGCGGTCGTAGTTGCATTCGAGCACCAGTGCGTCGAGCCCCGAGAGCACCTGCTCGACGTGGCGCGTGCTGATGCCGATGTCGGTCAGCACGCCGAGCCTCGCTGCGCCATCGGAAACCACGTACTGCACCGGCTCGGCGGCGTCGTGCGGCACCGTGAACGGGCTCACCTCCAACGCGCCGACGGCGAACTTCTGCTCGCCGCGCACCAGTTGCGTCCGGATGCCATCGTGCAACTTGCCCTCGGCGCGACACGCGCGCAGCGTGCCGTAGGTGAGGCAGACCATCACGTTGTGCGCGGCGGCGAAGTCGAAGACGCAGCCGGCGTGATCGCCGTGCTCGTGCGTCACCAGGACGGCGTCGATGTCGCGCGGCTCGAGACCCAGGCGCGCGAGGCGCCGCTCGGTGTCGCGCAGGTTGAGGCCGCAGTCGATCAGGACACGCGTGGTGCTCGCCATGTCGCGCGCCTCGGCGACCAGGCAGTTGCCCTGGCTGCCGCTCGCGAGCGAGGCGAAGCGCAGCAATTACTTGAGCTGTTCGTGCAGCAGCGCAAGGATGCGCTGCGCGGTCTTGGAGCTGTCGGCGGCGCCGTCCTTGTTGAGGACGTTCACCTGGCTTGCCGTGCCCGCCTGCGTGATCTGCACCCGGTATTGCTCGGCCTTGACCTTTGAATCGCTCGAGAACCAGCGCGTCAGCAAGCCGCGGCTGTCCTTGTCGCTCTCGGGATCGGCGTAGCGCACGAAGTAGACGCCCTTCTGCCGATCGCGGTCCTCGACGGTGAAGCCGACGCGGTCGAGCGCCAGGCCGACGCGGCGCCAGACGCGATCGAAGGGCTCGTAGACCTCGAGCTGCTCGGCGCCATTCACCGCCTTGGTGATTTGCGCGCGCTTCGCGGCCTCGCCCTCTGCGGCGGCGGCGGGGACGGGCGCCGCGCCGGGATTGGCGGCGGCCAACGCCCGCGCTTTTTCATCCTGCGTGCCGAGGCGCACCATCAGGCGGCGCAGGTACGCCGCTTCGAGCTCGGGATCCGGATCGCGCGGCTGCCACGCGGTCTGCCCCGGCATGCTGCTGATCGCCTCGCGCGTGGTGTAGACCTCCACCATGCCGCGGTGGCTGACGTAGATCTCGGTGCCTTTGCCGTCGGGCGTACGGTCGAGGCGAATGCGGTACTTGTCGCGCTCCGAGGTCGCGTTCGACTGCCCGAGGCTCCTGCTCAGGATGCCGCGCACGCCGCCTTCGGGAATCTTGGCGCGGCTCTCGGCCCACTCGGTTTCCATCACCCCGATCTCGGGCTGCTCGAGCTTGATGAGGAAGCCGTTCTCCTGCCAGAAGTCCTTCACGATCGGCCAGAGCTTGTCGGCCGGCTGCTCGACCACCAGCCAGCGCTGCGTGCCGGCGCGCTCGATGCGCATGCGCTCGAACTCGGGCAGCACGGTGGAGCTGGCGGTGGCGCTGGCGGCCGGCTTGGCCTCGCGCCGCTCGGCCTCGTAGCCCGAGAGCGTGGCGGTCGACTTGCCGGTTTCCGGCACGACATAGCGGTTGTCACGCGCCGGCGAGGTGAGATCGGGCGGGATCTCGAGCGGCGGCAGCGTGGTGGCGGATTTGTACTCGACCCTGCCTTCGAGCCACTCGTTGATCGTCGTGCAGGCTCCGAGCAGGAGCACGCTCGCGAGAACCGCGAACCGCTTGAGCATCAGCCGCGGCTCTCGACTACGCGCAGGCCCGGCAGCGCGATGCCCGCCTCATGGAGCGCTTCGCGCACGGTCTGGTAGAACTTCTCCGACAGCGGCGCGAGCGGCAGGCGCAGGCCATATTCGATCAGCCCCATCTCGGCCATCGCCCACTTCACCGGGCTCGGGTTGGTCTCGACGAACAGGCGCTGGTGCAGCGGCAGCAGCCGGTTGTTCAGCTCGCGCGACTTCTTCACGTCGCCGACCAGGGCCGCGGCGCACATCTGGTGCATCAGTTTCGGCGCGACGTTGGCGGTGACCGAGATGACGCCGTGCCCGCCGCACAGGATCAGCGGCAGCGCGGTGGCGTCCTCGCCGCTGTACACGGCGAAGTTGCGCGGCGCGCGGCGCAGGAGATCGGTGCCCCGCTCGAGGTTGGCGGTGGCGTCCTTGATGCCGATGATGCCGGGCACTTCGCACAGCCGCAGCACCGTGTCGTTCAGCATGTCGGCAACGGTGCGCACCGGCACGTTGTACAGGATCATCGGCAGATCGACGGTCTCGGCGATCTTGCGGAAATGCAGGTACATGCCTTCCTGCGTCGGCTTGTTGTAGTAAGGCACGACCGAAAGGCAGGCGGTGGCGCCGGCCTTCTTCGCCGATTCGGTGAGCTCGATCGCCTCGGCGGTGGAATTGCCGCCGGTACCCGCGATGATCGGAATGCGGCCATGCGAGTGCTGCACGGCGATGCGGATCAGCTCCTTATGCTCGTCGAAGTTGACCGTAGGCGATTCGCCCGTGGTGCCGACCACGACGATGCCGTCGGTGCCTTCGGCAACGTGCCAGTCGATGAGTTGTCTGAAGCGCGCGAGGTCGAGCGCGCCGTCCTGCTCTCCCCCCGATTTCATCGGGGTGACGATTGCCACCAGGCTTCCGGTGATCATGGTGCTCTCCGTTTCAGCCGATTCTATCTCGTCCAATATGACCGCGCCGCGCGCAAAGGCGCTGGATCATCGCCGGTTTCGGCCGCTCGACATACCCCTGCTCAAAGGCAATCGGCGTCAGCGTCCTGAATGCCTCGAGCAGCTCGCCGGGCTTGAGCAGGAACGCCGCATTGGAAGGCCGGCCGAACTTCTCGTTGCCCGTCATGAATGTTTCATATATGAGCACGCCGTCCTCGGCCAGCGCTTCCTGCAGCACGGGCAAGAGCGGTCGGTGTAAATAATTGGTAACGACGATGGCGGCGAAGCGTTGACCGGCGAACGGCCATGCGCCGCCTTCCAGATCGGCCTGCACCAAGCGCACACCGGGGATCTGCTGCGCCTCGCGATCCACCGCCACGACCTCGAAACCGCGTTCGGCGAACAACATGGAATGCCGGCCGCTGCCGGCGGCGACATCGAGCACCGGCCCGCGCGTCACCAGGTCGGCCCAGCGGCGCACCCAGTCGGAGGGGCCTGCAGATAACTCGTGATGCCCGGCGCCGGAGATCACGCTTCGGCGCACTTGCGGACCGTGTCCCAGGTCCGGGTAGTCACGTCGCGGCCGAAAGTTTTCTCGATGAGCGCCATGAACACCGGGCCGCGCGGACCTGGAACATAGGCCGTGAAGACTTCGCTGCCCTTCACCGCGAGGACGCGCGCACCCTCAAGCTCGATCGGCAGCGGGAGCTTCGACGTGTGCGGCTTGCGCATGAAGGTGACGACGCGCTTTGCCTTCGCCGGCAGGCGGAACGCGCGGAACGGATCCGATTCGAGCAGCTGGCGCAGGGCACTCGCCGGACGCACGATCGTGTAGAAGGTCCGGCCGAGCTCCTTTGCCATCGCGGCCTCGGCCCTGCGCTCCAGCGCGGCCGGTGATGCGGCGCGCGCGCTAAACGCGACGTTGCCGCTCGAGAGCAAGGTCTGCACGTCGGTGAAGCCGGCCCGCTCGAAGCAGCGCCTGAGCTCGGGCATCTTTGCGTTCATCGGGCTTACACCGCGAAGCAATGCAATATAGCGAGGCAAGCCGGACATTCTAGGCTCCACCACACGGTACCGCTCGCCCCTAGCGGCGAGCGCTGCGCTTGCCGGTTTCTTCGTTACTCGCCTGTTTGCCGGCGTCGGCGAGCTGGCGCATGACGTCGGGAGCTTCGGAGATGCGAGTCACGACTTCGTCGACGCCGAGCTTGAGCAGCCGTTCCCGCGCGCTGCCGTTATTGCCGTCGACGCTCCAGAGGCCGACGATGATCTTGACGTCGGGCAGCTGGCGGCGCAGGCGCCGGGCGAGGTAGCCGGCGTCGCTCGCGGCGTTCGGCGGCACGGCGGAGATCAGGATCGCCTTGCATTGCTTCTGCGTCGCGGTCTGCACGATCTCGGCGGCACGCGGCGGCGCGCCCATAACGCAGGTCTGCGCAGGCGGCAGGAGCTTGGCGAGCATCAGCGCGGCGACCTGGTCGGCGTCGTCGTGCGCCGCGACCAGGCACACCGGCCCGCCGACGTTCGCCGAAGGCGTGTGCTCGAGCTCTTCGATGATCTGGCGCGCGTGCTCGAAGACGAAGCGCTCGCGCGCCGGCTCGAGGGCGCCTTTGCGCCGGTCGGCTTCGGCGAGGGTCAGCGCCGGCACGATGATGTCGTCGAAAGTGGCCGCGATGCCGTGCGCGGTGAGGTGGTTCTCGACCAGCTCCTCGGCTTCATCGTGGTCGAGCGCGAGCAGCCGCTGGTAGAAACGCTGCTCGGGCGCGAGCACCGGCTCAACGCCGAGCAGCACGTTGAGATAGCCGAACTCGGGGATGTAGCGCCCCATGACGGCGACGCAGACCGTGAGCGGCGTCGCCAGCAGCAGGCCGATCGGACCCCACAGCCAGGTCCAGAAGGTGACGGCAGCGATGATGGCGATGGGGCTCAGGCCGACGCTCTTGCTGTAGAGCCAGGGCTCGACCACGTACGCGAGCAGCGTCTCGAGCACGAGGAACACGCCGAGCGTCCCGGCGACCGGCGTCCAGCTGTCCGAGATGGCGAACGCGAGCACCGCCGGCATGGCGACCGCGATCCAGACTCCCGCGTAGGGAATGAAGCGCAGCACCATGCCGAGCAGGCCGAAGAGCAGCGCGTTCGGAATGCCGATCAGATAAAGCGCGATGCCGAAGGGGATGCCGAACAGCGCGTTCACCATGAGCTGCGTCATCAGGTAGCGGCTGACGCGGTAGGACGCCTCGGACATCGCCTTCGTCATCAGGTGGATGCGCCCGGGACCGAGCAGCGCGATGACGCGCTCGCGCATGTTCTCGCGGTTGAGGAGCATCAGGATGGTGAAGATGATCACCGCGAGCGTCATGGCGAGCGGCTTCGCCACCGGCGCCACGAAATCGGTAAACGCCTCGAGCGGGGTCCCCGGGCTTTCCTTCACCGGGATCGGCGGACGCTCCGGTGCGGCCTCCTTCTCGATGTCCTTGATCGCCTCCGCGGCCTTGCCGATCGTGCTCTCGTGCTTCGGGTGGCGCAGGGCGTGGATCTTCTTGACGATGTTGTGCCGGTATTCGGGCAGCTTCGCGCCAAGCGAGACCGCCTGCGTCGCGGCGAAGCCGGCGATGGCGAAGACCACGCCGAAGGCGAACAGCGCCACGATCAAGGTCGAGGCGGCGCGCCCGAGCTGCCACTGCTCGAGGCGCCGCACCGCCGGTGCGAGCAGGAAGGAAAGCAGGATCGCCATCGCCACCGGGATCAGCACTTCCTTGGCGAAGTAGAGCACCGCGGCCGCGATCAGCAGCGCGATGACCGACGAGCGTCTTGGGCGGGTGCCGCTCGAGATGTACGCGGACACCGCGCCCCCTTAGGTCAGCTCGAAGAGCAGCAGCGAGCGCGCGGTGACTTCGTAGACGTGGCCGAGGTCGAGGCGGCTGCCGTCGGGCAGGTCGGGCATGTTGGTGTCGGCCAGCAGCTCCCAGCATGAGCCCTCATCTTCGTTATTGCGCGCGGACGGCAGGGTGAACTTCACCACGTCCTGCCAGCTGTTGAAGATGATCAGCATGGTCGCTTCCTGCCCGCGCTGGCGGATGCCCGACTGCTGCGCGCGGCCGTCAAGCAGCATGCCGAAGCAGCGCGTATTGGGATCGTCCCACTCGGCTGCCGTCATCTCCTTGCCCGAGGTGCTGATCCAGGTGACGTCCTTGACGCCCAGCTCCTCGTTGTAGACGCCTGAGAGCCAGCGCTTCTGCCGCAGGATCGGATACTTGTGGCGCAGGCCGGTGAGCTTCTTCACGAAGCGGATCAGGCGCTCGGCCGGCTCGTCGAGCTGCCAATCGACCCAGGAGATCTCGTTGTCCTGGCAGTAGGCGTTGTTGTTGCCCTGCTGCGTGCGCTCGAACTCGTCGCCCGCGACCATCATCGGCGTGCCCTGCGACAGCAGCAGCGTGGCGAGCATGTTCTTCATCTGCCGCTTGCGCAGGCCGTTGACGGCGGGATCGTCGGTCGGGCCTTCAGCGCCGTGGTTCCACGAACGGTTGTTCGAAGTGCCGTCCTGGTTGTTCTCGCCGTTGGCCTCGTTGTGCTTGTCGTTGTAGGAGACGAGATCGTTGAGCGTGAAGCCGTCGTGCGCGGTGATGAAGTTGACGCTCGCCCAGGGCTGGCGGCCGCGATACGCGAAGATGTCCGGCGAGGCGCAAAGGCGCGGCGCGAGCGCCTTGGCGTTCGCCTGGGCGCGCCAGAAATCACGCACCGTGTCGCGGAACTTGTCGTTCCACTCGGCCCAGCCGGGCGGGAAGCCGCCCACCTGGTAGCCGCCCGGACCGCAGTCCCAGGGCTCGGCGATCAGCTTCACACCCTGCAGCGTCGGATCCTGCATCACCGCCTTCATGAAGCCGTTGTGCGTGTCGAAGCCCGCGGGCTCGCGCGCGAGGATCGTGCCGAGGTCGAAGCGGAAACCGTCGACGTGCATCTCCTCGACCCAGTAACGCAGGCTGTCGGTCACCATCTGGATGACGCGCGGGTGCGAAAGGTTGAGCGTGTTGCCGGTGCCGGCGTCGTTGATGTAGTAGCGCCGCTTGTCGGGGATCAGGCGATAGTAGGAAGCGTTGTCGATGCCTTTGAAGGAAAGCGTCGGCCCGCGCTCGTTGCCCTCGGCGGTGTGGTTGTAGACCACGTCGATCACCACTTCGAGGCCGGCGTCGTGGAAGCGCGCGACCATCTCCTTGAACTCCTGCAGGCACTTCGCGGGATCGGAGGCGTAGCGCGGGTCGGGCGCAAAAAAACCGATCGAGTTGTAGCCCCAGTAATTGGTCAGCTTCTTCTGCAGCAGGAAGTCGTCGTTCACGAACGTATGCACCGGCAGCAGCTCGACGGTCGTGACGCCGAGCGCCTTGAGGTACGCGATGACGTCCTTGTGCGCGAGGCCGGCGAAGCTGCCGCGCTCCTTCTCCGGCACCTTGGGATGCAGCTTGGTGTAGCCGCGCACGTGCGTCTCATAGACGATGGTGCGGTCCCACGGCACCGGCTTCCAGACCTTCTCGCGCTTCCAGTCGAAGTCGGGGTCGACCACTACCGACTTCGGCATGAAGGGCGCGCTGTCGCGCTCGTCAAAGGTCGTGTCGTCTTCGCTCTCGAGCTTGTAGCCGAAGACCGCCGGGTCCCACTTCAGCTCGCCGATCGTGGCGCGCGCATAGGGATCGAGCAGCAGCTTGTTGGGGTTGAAGCGATGGCCCTCGTCGGGCTTGTACGGGCCATGGACGCGAAAGCCGTAGAACGTGCCGGGACGAATATCGGGCACATAGCCGTGCCAGATCTCGTCGCGGTACTCGGGCAGCTCGATGCGGGCGGCTTCCTTCTCGCCGGCCTGGTCGAAGAGGCACACCTCGACCTTGGTGGCGTTCGCGGAAAACACGGCGAAATTGACCCCTTTGCCGTCCCAGGTCGCCCCTTTCGGATAGGGCAGACCTTCCTTGATCGCTGTGAGCTTTACTTCGGGTGCATTCATGGTGAGCAGACAACGGAACGCAAGCTGCGTGCCGCGTGGGCATGGCCCGTACGGTCTATAGCACCCCTTAGTGCAGCTTTTCTACCTGCGGCAGGTTACAGGCGAGGATCGCTTTGCGCAGCGCCTCGACCGCCTCGGGGCGTGGGAAGCTGCGCCGCCAGGCGAGACCGACCCGCCGCGAGGGCACCGGGCGCGCGAAAGGCACTATGCGGATCAGCTCGCTGGCCGAGCCGGGGTTGACCGAGGTCGACGGCAGCACGGTGACGCCCACGCCGCTCGCGACCATCTGGCGGATGGTTTCGAGCGAGCCGCCCTCGATCGCGCGCGTGCGCGAGGTATGGCAGAACTCGAGCACCTGGTCGCGAAAACAATGGCCTTCGCCGAGCAGCAGCAGGCTCTCGCGCGTCAGCTCCTCGGAAGTCACGCGCTTGCGTCCCTCCCAGGCGTGGCCCTTGGGGACTGCGACGAGGAACGGCTCGTCGTACACCGCGCGCGTTTCAATACCGGGCTCATCGAAAGGCAGCGCGACCAGGATCACGTCGACCTCGCCGCTCTTCAGCGCGTCGCCCAGGCGATGGGTGAAGTTCTCCTGGATGTGCAGCTGCATCGCCGGCGCGTTGCGCCGCAGGATGGGGATTAGCTTCGGCAGCAGATAAGGCCCGATGGTGTAGATCGCGCCGAGGCGCAAAGGCCCGGCGAGCGGATCGCGTCCGGCGGCGGCGAGGTCCTTGATGCGCGAAGCCTCCTCCAGCACGCGCTGCGCCTGCTCGACGATCTTCTGCCCCGCGGGCGTGATGGTGATCTCGCCCGGCCCGCGCTCGAACAGCGCGACGCCGAGCTCTTCCTCGAGCTTCTTCACCGCCACCGAAAGGGTGGGCTGCGACACGAAGCAGGCCTCGGCGGCGTGGCCGAAGTGCCGCTCGCGCGCCACCGCCACGATGTAGCGCAGCTCGGTCAGTGTCAAATGAGCGTCACGCCTTTCTCGAGGCGAAGTAAAGCGGGATCCCGGCCGCCATCACCACCAGGCCTGCGCCCACCGCCCAGCCGAACTTGGGACCGTAGTCGGGATTACGCACGTAGTCGATACTCGAATAGAGCATGTAGAGACACGCCATGCAGAAGACGAACGGGATGTGCGGGTAGAGCGGCGTGAGGAAGCCGGCCTTCTCCTTCGCCCGCTCGCGCATCACGAACAGGCTGGTCGCGACGAGATACATGAAGGTCCAGAACACCGGCGAGGTGTAGGCCACCATCGCATTGAAGCCGTCGGGCGTGGCTGCGCCGGCGGCGACCAGAAGCAGCGTGATCGCGCCCTGCAGCAGGAGCGCATTCGCCGGTGTGCTGCCCTGCTCGCGCCAGTTGCCGAGGAAACGCAGCGCGCGAAAATCGCGCCCGAGCGCCCAGCTGGTGCGCGCGCCGGTGAAGATCGCGGCGTTCATCGTGGTCAGCACCGAGATGCAGACGATGAGCGCGAGCACCACGGCGCCCTTTTCGCCCGCGATCAGGCGCATGACGTCCGCCGCGACGGCCTTCGATTCGCGGATGCCGCCATGGCCGAGGACAGCGAGGTAGCCGAGGTTCACCAGGAGGTAAAGCGCGGTGACCCCGATCACGCCCCAGACGAGGATGCGCGTCATGTTGCGCCGCGCATCGCGCACTTCGCCCGCGAGGTAGGCGGCTTCGTTCCAGCCGCCATAGGCGAGCAGCACGAAGATCATGGCAAAGCCGAACGAGCCCGAGGCGCCGCCCGAGGCAGGCTTCGGCGAGCCGCCGATGACGATGGCGGCGAGCGAGAAGATCACCAGCCCGCTGATCAGCACGGTCTCCATCACCTTCTGCAGCATCTTCGACTGCAGCGTGCCGGAAAAATTTAGCGCCGTGAGCACCGCCACCGCGGCGGCAGCCCAGATGGCGGAGCTATTCCGGCCGAATGAAAAGATCTCCGTGGCGTAGTCGCCGAACACGAAAGCCACCGCGGCGATCGCACCGGTCTGGATCACGGTCATGCGCGACCAGGCGAAAAGAAACGCCACGCCGCGGCCCATCCCCTCGGTGAGGAAGACGTATTCGCCGCCGGTGTGCGGATGGCGCGACGCGAGCTCGGCGTAGACCAGCGCGCCGCAAAGAGAGATGGCACCGCCCAGCAGCCACGCGAGGAGGAACGACCAGGGCCCGCTGGTCGCGCCGGCGACCATCGAAGGCGCCTTGAAGATCAGCGCGCCGATGATCATGCCCACCGTGAGGAAGATGCCGTCGCCGACCGAAAGCAGCTCTAGCGGGCGCGTTTCGCGTGCCATGGATACACCGTTTTGTTATTGCCGTCGGAAACCGTCACTTCGCCTTCGATCAGCTCACCGCGCGCCATGCCGGTGAAATAGTGGTGCCAGGCGCGGTTGCGCACGATCCCGGTGATCACCAACTTCACCTCCTCGCCTCGCAGCCGCGTGTTGCGCACCAGAAGATCGCGTCCCTCGGCAGCCGCGTTTACTTCGAGCATCTGGTAGCGCTGACCGATCTTGAAGCGCCAGGTGCCGCCGTGCTGCGGAAGCTCGCTGGTCCACGTGCCGCGCACGTCGGCCGGCACGATCCAGAGCTCGACCTTCGCGTTGCCGCCGACACCCACCGGCTTCTCCGGCGTGCGCATCTCGAGGGTCTCGTCGGCCGGCCAGTCGCCGATGCCGCCGTCGTGCGAGACGATGCGTGTGCCGGGCTTGAGCGCGAGCAGGCGCGGCTGCAGCTTGGCGTTGAAATCGGGCAACAGATACATCGTGACCACCGTCGCTGCCGACAGGTCGGTCTCGAAGATGTCGCGCACTTCGAAGCGCGCCCGATCGGCGACCCCCGCCTGGCGGGCGTTCTGCGTCGCGAGCTTGACCAGATTCGGGTCGAGATCGACGCCCAGGCCGCGCGCGCCGCGCTTCGCCGCCTCGATCACGAGACGGCCGTCGCCCGAGCCCAGATCGATGACGAAATCGCCGGGTCGCACTTCGGCCATGCGCATCATGCGCTCGACGATCTCGGCCGGCGTCTGCACGTACGGCACGGTGCCGTCGTCCCACGCCCAGCTCTGGGACTGCGCCGGTGCCGGCGCGAGCATGATTAAAAGTGCAAGCAGGAACGTCCGGGTGATGAGTGTCGGCATCGGGCGCCGAGCACTAATACCTTTGACGCGCATGCAAAGCAAGGGTAGCTTCACGCGCAACATGAAACCGACAACCGCGATCCTCTGCCTTGCCTTCGTGGCGTCAGCCTGCAGCACCGTCGAATACCAGTATGTCGGCGGCCGACAGTCCCTCAAGAACGAGCAGGGCCACGTCGTCGGGCAGAAGGAAATGCTGCGCGACGCCAGCACCGGCGAGCAGTTCGAGCAGATCACCTACTTCACGCCGCGGCGCGACGCCAAGGGCGATGTCGTCGGCTATGAGGAACCTTTGCCGCCGGGCGTGGTGGTGCGCGATCTGCAGGGCCGCCGCGTCGGGGTGAGATACACCGATCTGCGCAGCCGCGGCACCAATGTGCGCAGCGACGGCGTGACCGTCATCGTAAAGCCCGCCAGCGAGTAGGCCCGCGGTTAGAATTCTGCCGCCGCGCCCCGGTAGCTCAGTGGATAGAGCAGCCCCCTCCTAAGGGGCAGGTCGCACGTTCGATTCGTGTCCGGGGTGCCACGCCGCCCAGACATGAAAATCCACACTCTCCTGCTATCGCTCAGCCTCGCCGCGGGCCCTGCGCTTGGTGCAGCCGAGCGCCCCGAAGATCGCTGGAAGCTCGCCGATCTCTATCCAACGCTCGAAGCCTGGCAAGCCGATGCCGCGCGGGTCGAGTCGCAGCTCAAGGCCTTCAGCACCTGCCGAGGCCGGCTCGGTGAATCCGCGCGGCGGCTCAAGGCATGCCTCGACGCGTTCGCGGATTTCTCGAAGCGCTTTGCGCGGCTGGAGGTCTACGCGCAGGAGCTGCTCGCCGAAGACACCGGCGTGCCGGAAAGTCTCGGGCTCACCGGCAAGGCGCGCATTCTCGGCACGAAGCGCACAGAAGCCGCCGCCTTCATAAGGCCTGAGCTCCAGCGACTGGGGAAGCCGAAGCTCGAGCGCCTGTTGGCCGAAGACAAGTCGCTGGCGATCTATCGCCATTACGTCGAGAGCATCGTACGCATGGCGCCGCATACGCTCGACGGCCGCGGCGAGAGCATCGTCGCCAGCTTCGATCTCGCGACGGGCGCGGCGAGCTCCACGTATCAGATCCTGTCGAATGCCGACCTGCCATGGCCGACGGTCAAGCTCTCGGACGGCCGGGAAGTCACGCTCGATCCCTCCGCCTACACCGAGCATCGTGAAGCGCAGAACCGTGACGACCGCAAGAAGGTGTTCGATGCCTTCTGGGGCCGGTGGCAGGATTTCGAGCGCACGTTCGGTGTCACGCTGAATGAAAGCCTGCAAAAGGACAGCGTGTATACGCGCGTGCGCAAATATCCCGACACGCTGACGCGTGCCCTGGATGCGGAGCGGCTGCCGCCGGCGGTCTACAACACGCTGGTTGCCGAGACCAACAAGGCACTGCCGACGCTGCATCGCTATTTGCGCCTGCGCGCGAAGATGCTCGGCATCAAAGGCGAGATGCGCTACTACGATACCTATCCGCCGCTCGTCGCCGGCTCGCCCAGGTACCCGCTCGAAGCGGCAAAGCAAATGGCGCTCGAGTCGGTGAAGCCGCTCGGCGAGCGCTATGTCGCGGCGATGGCGAAGGGGTTCGAAAGCCGCTGGATGGACGCCTACCCGCGGCCGCGCAAGCAATCCGGCGCCCACATGGCGGGCTCGGCCTACGACGTCCACCCCTATGTGCTGGTGAATTACAACCACGACTACGAGTCGGTGACGACGCTCGCCCACGAGTGGGGCCATGCCATGCACTCGTACCTGTCCAATGGCGCGCAGGCCTTCATCAATTCCGACTACGCGACCTTCGTCGCGGAAATCGCTTCGACGTTCAACGAGGCGCTGCTCCTCGAGCGCCTCCTGAAGACCGCCACGAACGATGACGAGCGGCTGCTTTATCTCGGCTCGGAGCTCGAGCACTTGCGCACCACCTACTTCCGCCAGGCGATGTTCGCCGAGTTCGAGCGCGAGATTCACGCCCGCGTCGACAAGGGCGAGGCGCTGACCGGCAAGCGCCTGAGCGAAATCTATGGCGAGATCCTGCGCCGCTACCACGGCGAGCGCGAAGGCATCGTCAAGATCGACGACCTTTACACCGTGGAGTGGGCCTACATCCCGCACTTCTATTCCGCGTTCTATGTGTTCCAGTACGCGACCTCGATCGCGGCGAGCTCGCTCCTGGCGCAGACCGTGCTCAAGGGCGAGCCGGGGGCCCGCGAGCGCTATCTCGGCCTTTTGAGCGCCGGCGGGTCGGACTATCCCTATGAGCTGGTGAAGGCGGCCGGCGTCGACCTCGCGAGTCCGGCGCCCTACCGGGCGCTGATCGCCCGGATGAACCGGGTTATGGACGAAATCGAGGCGATCCAAGCCCGCCCGGGCCGAAGGTAGCGCGCCAGGCGCCGTTTGTCGGCTGGCCGGAAGTCACGTTTCCCTATGTCCCGTAACATATTGATTAGTTGTATCTTTTATGTGAGAAAAAGCAAGAGGCGCCATGCCGCCGGACGTTTTGCCTTTGCGTCCGATACTGGTCAGGCGTACAGTCCCGGCACCGATGGCCTCACGGGAGGCCCGGACAAGACCAAGAAAGCAGAAACATGAACACGCTAAAAAGAACAGCCATCATCGTCGCCCTCGGCTTCGCCGCCGGCGGCTGCTCGGTCATCGAAACCAAGTCGGTGGCCCACGAAGACCTGAAGAATGCACAAGGCCACGTCGTCGGCTACAAGGACGTGGTGCGCGACCGCAATACCGGTGAAGAGCTGGCGCAGATCGCCCTCTTCGTCCCGCGCCTCGGCGAGCGCGGCCAGATCGTCGGCTACGAAGAGCGCGTGCGCGGCGGCAGCGTGCTGCGTGATCTGAGCGGCAAGAAGATCGGCGGCCGCTGGCTCGATGTGCGCAGCGGCAAGGGCCTGATGATCGTGGTGCACGGGAAGAACACCGAGCGCGTCGCGATGGCCGAAGCGCCCTCGATCGACGAGCTGATCCACCTCGCCCGGTTGACGAACTAAGCCGCGCTTCCTCGAAAATCGGCGCCGTCCTCAGGGACGGCGCCTTTTTTTTGCGCCGCCGATGCGCATAATGAGTCATGTTCCCGGGCAAGTGGTACGACGAGATTCGCGTCGGCGAACGCTTCGGCACGAGCGTCACCGTCACCGAAACGCATCTCGTGCTCGGCTCCGGCATGTTCGGCGATTTCAATCCGCTGCACGTCGACGAGGAGTTCGCGCGCAAGTCGCGCTTCGGCGGCCGCATCCTCCACGGACCGTTCACCAGCGCGCTGATCTCCGCGCCGGTCGGCATGTATTTCTCGGGCACGGCGATCGCGTATCTCGAGCACGCGTGCCGCTTCAAGAACGCGGTACGGCCCGGCGACACGCTGTCCACCGAATGGACCGTGACCGAGAAGCTCGACAAGCCCAAGCACAAGGGCGGCATCTGCGTGCTGCGCGGGCTTGCGCAAAATCAGAAGGGCGTAATCGCCGTCGAAGCTGACGGCAAGATCCTGGTCAGCGCGCGCCCGCCGCGTTGAGCGTGCGCATCCAGCGCCGGTCGATCGCGTTCTTCCACCACCACACCCAGCGCCCCTCGGCAGTCCAGTCGCCGCGCGCGGCGATCGCATAGCGCGCGCCGCAAGTCAGCAGCAATAGCGCGCGTGGTTGCGGCTCATAGGCCGCGAGCGGCGTGCCGGCAACCACGTGTGGCAGGTTCTGCGCGAGCAGCATGCCGTGGCGCACCGCGTGCACGCCGGACTTGGCTTCGTCGAGCGCCGCGCAATCGCCGAGCGCAAAGACCTCCGGATGCGAAACGCTGCGCAGCGACGCATCGACGCGCACGTAGCCGCGCTCATCCAGCGCGAGTCCGCTCGCGGCAAGCCAGGGCAGCGGCGCCGCGCCGGTGGCCCACAGGACGAGATCGAACTGCTGGCGCGCCGCCCCTGCGACGACGACCGGGCCGGGCTCTACCGCATCGACACGCATGCCCGGCCGGAAATCCACCCGCCTGCGCCGCAGGACCCGCGCCACGCGCTTTGCCAGTTCGGGCGGAAAGCTCATGTGCTCGGAGTACAGCGTGACCTCGCCGCCGCGGTGGCGCAGCGCCATCGCGAGCTCCGCGCCGCCGGCACCGCCGCCGGCGACCGCGACGTGCGAGACCTGCCGCAGCTCGGCAACCAGGCGCTCGAACGGCTTCACCGACAGCGCATGCTCACGACTGCCGGGCACGCTGTCATCGGTCCTGGAGCCGGCGTTGAGCGATGCGATGTCGAAGCTGAGCTGGCGCCCGTCGCTCAGCGTCGCCGTGCGCGCGGCGGCATCGAGCGCCTCGACCGTGGCGGGAATGAACTCCGCATAGGCGCGCTCGGCGAGCAGCGCGACGTCGAACTCGGCTTCCTCGCGCCGGTAGTGCCCGGCAACGACGCCGGGCAGCATCGCCGAATAGAGCTGCCGCGCCGACGGCGATACGAGCGTAAGGCGCGCACCGTAAATTGGCGCCCTGGCAAGCGAGGCGAGCAGCCGGGCGTGGGCATGGCCCGCGCCAACCAGCAGTACACGTTTCAAGCGTTATGCCGCTTGGCTTCTTCGCGCTTGCGCAGTTCCTTGCGCTGCACCTTGCCGGTGGTGGTCATCGGCAGCGCATCGATGAACTCGATCTCGCGCGGGTATTCGTACGGCGCGAGGCGGCCGCGCACGTGCCCCTGGATCTCTTCAATCAGCGCTTGCGATGGCGCCTCGCCGGGCTGCAGCACGATGAACGCCTTGACGATCGCGCCGCGCGTCGCGTCGGGCTTGCCAATCACCGCGGCGTTCGCCACCGCGCGATGCTTCACCAGGCAGCTCTCGATCTCGGCGGGACCAATGCGGTAGCCGGCGCTCTTGATGACATCGTCCGAGCGCCCCTGGTACCAGAAATAGCCGTCGGCGTCGGTCTTGCCCTGGTCGCCGGTGCAGCCCCAGTCGCCGATGAACTTGTCGCGCGTGGCCTCCGGGTTCTTCCAGTACTCGAGGAAGAACACCGGATCATCCTTCCGGTGCACGGCGATCTCGCCCAGCTCGCCGGGCGGCAGCTCCTTGCCCTGGTCGTCGATCACCGCGACGCGATGCCCCGGATACGGCCGTCCGATCGAGCCGGGCTTCACCGGCCAGGCGGCCTGGCAGTTGCCCACCACGTAGTTGATCTCGGTCTGCCCGAACATCTCGTTGATCGTCACGCCGAGCTCGGCCTTGGCCCACTCGATCACCGTGACGCCGACCGACTCGCCGGCGCTCATGATGGAGCGGACGTTCAGCTGGTATTTTTTGCGCGGCTCAGGCACCGCCTTCATCATGAGCTTGAGCGCCGTGGGGAACAGGAAGGCATTGCGCACGCCGTACTTGTCGAGCAGGTAGAACGCGCGCTCGGCATCGAAGCGCCCGCGGTAGCCGAGGATCGGGATGCCGAAATACCAGCTCGGCAGCAGCGCATCGAACAGGCCCCCGGCCCACGCCCAGTCGGCCGGCGACCAGAACAGATCCCCGGCCTGCGGGAAGAAGTCGTGCGAATGCACGAACCCCGGGATATTGCCGACGATCAGGCGATGCGCTTGCAGCGCGCCCTTCGGCGCGCCGGTGGTGCCGCTGGTGTAGATGATGACCGCCGGATCATCGGCGCGCGTATCGACCGCCTTGAAATTGCGACTGGCCCGCTCCAGCAGCGGCTCCCAGGCATGCACGCCGGCTTCCCGCGCGCCGCCGACGCCGATCACGTGGCGCAGCGTCGGCAGCTTGTCCTTCACCGCCCAAAGGTTGGCGATGGTGGTCGGCTCGACGAGCGCGATGCTCGCCTCGGCGTGGTTGATGCGGTATTCCAGCGCGTCGGGACCGAAGAGATGCGACAGCGGCAGCGCGATCGCCCCCATCTGGAAGATCGCCATGTACGCGATCGCCGTCTCCGGGCGCTGCGGCAGGATCAGCGCCACGCGGTCGCCGCGCTTGACGCCGAGTCCGGCGAGCGCGTTCGACAGGCGGTTCGCCGCCACCTGGATGTCCCAGAACGAATACGCGGCGGATGCGCCGGACTCGTCCTCCCAGTAGAGCGCGAAGCGGCTGCGCTCGCCGGCCCACTGGCCGCAGCACGCTTGCGCGATGTTGTAGCGCGCCGGCACGCTCCAGCGGAAGTCGCGGTAGAGCTCGGCGTAGCGGTCGACCATGGTCTAATTCAGTTTACATGAGGGTGGAAGCTCTGGTGTTCGACGCGTACGGCACACTGTACGACGTCCATTCCGTGGTGCAGCGCTGCGAAAGCTGCTTCCCCGGCAAAGGCACGCAGCTTTCGCAGCTCTGGCGCGCGAAGCAGCTCGAGTACACCTGGCAGCGCAGCCTGATGCAGCGCTATGCGCCCTTCTCCCAAGTCACGCGCGAGGCGCTCGCTTATTCCTGCGCCGCGCTCGGACTCGAGCTCAGCGTGGCGCGGATGGAGGCGCTGTTGTCCGAATACCTGCGCCTCGAGCCGTTTCCGGAAGTTGCGGCGGCGCTCGAGCGACTGCCGATGAAGAAGGCCATTTTGTCGAACGGTTCGCCCGACCTGCTCGAGCCGCTGGTGCGCAATTCCGGCCTGCACCTGGACGCGGTGCTGAGCGTCGACCCGCTGCGCGTGTACAAGCCGGCGCCGCAGGTCTACGAGCTGGCGGTGAAGGCGCTGCACCTGCCCAAGGAGCGCATCGGCTTCGTTTCCTCCAACTGCTGGGATGCGCTCGGCGCGAAGTCCTACGGCTTCACCGTGTACTGGATCAACCGCAGCGGCGCGCCGCTCGATGCGCTCGGCTTGAAGCCCGACGCCGAGCTGCGTTCGCTCACGGAGCTGCCGAATGAAGTTCTGCGCTAATTGCGGCGCCGGGGTCGTGCAGCGCGTGCCGCCGGGCGACACGCTGCCGCGCTGGGTGTGCGACAACTGCGGCGAGATCCACTACCAGAATCCGAAGCTCGTCGTCGGCACGATCCCTGAGCACGAGGGCAAGCTGCTGCTCTGCCGCCGCGCCATCGAGCCGCGCTACGGCTACTGGACGCTGCCCGCCGGCTTCATGGAAAACAACGAGACCGCGTCGCAGGCGGCGTTGCGCGAAACGCTGGAGGAAGCCGGCGCGACGCTCGAGCTCGGTGAGCCCTTCAGCCTGATCTCGGTGCCGCGCGTGAACCAGGTGCACCTCTTCTACCGCGCGCGCTTGCGCAACCTGGAATTCAAGCCCGGGGAGGAGACCCTCGAGGTCGCGGTGGTCGAGGAGGCGGCGATCCCCTGGAAGGACATCGCCTTTCGCACCGTCGGCCTCACGCTCAAGCTCTGGTTCGAGGATCGCCGGCGCGGAAGCTTCGCCTTCCACGCCGAAGATATTGCATAGCGAAAAAGGCTATAACCTATAGGTCGATGGAACGTCGCGAGTTCGTCGCCTTCTGCCTGGCCTCGGCCGCCGCATCCGCGACCAACGCGGTCGCCGCGGATGCGCAGCCGCGCCGCTACTCGCGGGCGCGGCTGGTCGATGCGAACGGCGCGCCGCTGGTGGGCAAGGCGATCCCCGCCAATCGCAACCTGATCTTCCATTACCCCTACGCCGCGACGCCCTGCTTCCTGCTGAACCTCGGCCGCCCGGCGGCGCCCTCGGTAGAGCTCAAGACCGCGGATGAAAAGCGCTACGAATGGCACGGCGGCGTCGGCCCGGCGCGCTCGATCGTCGCCTACTCGGCGATCTGCGCCCACCGGCTCACCTACCCGACGCGCGACATCAGCTTCATCAGCTATCGCAGCGAGAAAAGCGCCGCCAACCGCTTCGCCTCGGTGATCCACTGCTGCTCCGAGCACAGCCAGTACGACCCCGCCGAGGGGGGGCGCGTCGTCGCCGGCCCGGCGCCGCAGCCGCTCGCGGCGATCCTGCTCGAGCACGACGCCGCTGCGGACGAGCTGTTCGCCGTCGGCACCCTCGGCGGCGAGCTGTTCAACGAGTTTTTCGACAAGTACGCTTTCCGGCTCCAGCTCGAGCACGGCGCCGCAGCGCGCGCCGCAGTCGACGGCACCTGCGTGGTGCAGCCGCTCGAGAATTTCTGCCGGCAACAGGTGAAGTGCTAGCGTGGATTGAGGGGACCGATCCCTTCCCTCCGGTGGAACGCGCGCTGAAGAATCCGAGCGGCCTGCTCGCCGCGGGCGGCGATCTGTCGGTCCCCCGGCTCCTCGAGGCCTACCGCCACGGCGTGTTCCCCTGGTACTCCGCCGCCGAGCCGATCCTGTGGTGGTCGCCCGACCCGCGGATGGTGCTGCATTGCGAGGAGCTCAAGGTGTCCCGGTCGCTCGCGAAGAGCGTGCGCAATAAGGGTTACCAAGTCCGGATCGACACCGCCTTCGGGCAGGTGCTGGACGGCTGCGCCGATCGCGAAGAAGGCACCTGGCTCGGAGGGGCAATGCGCGCGGCCTACCTGGCCCTGCACCAGGCGGGCCACGCGCATTCTTTCGAGACCTGGCGCGGGGCTGATCTGGTCGGCGGGCTCTATGGAGTGGGCCTGGGGCGCATGTTCTACGGGGAATCGATGTTCTCGCGGGCCACGGATGCGTCGAAAGTGGCACTTGTCGCGCTGGTTGAGGAACTCCGGGGCCGCCGCTTCCCTCTGATCGATTGCCAGATGCATACCCCGCTGCTCGCCTCGCTCGGCGGACGCGAAATCCCGCGTCGCGCCTTTTTGCGGGCCCTCGCGCCCTTGGTAAACTACCCTGAGCTTCCTGGAAAGTGGGATGTCCAGACTTAACGACCTGCCGCACGCCGTACTGCAGTTCTACGTGACCGCGCCGTATCCGTGCAGCTATCTGCCGGACCGGATGGCGCGCTCGCAGGTCGCGACGCCGAGCCATCTGATCAACACCGAGCTCTACGGCGACCTGGTCAAGGCCGGCTTTCGCCGCAGCGGCATCTTCACCTATCGGCCGCACTGCGATGCCTGCCGCGCCTGCGTGCCGGTGCGCATCCCGGTGGGCGAGTTTTCCTCGAACCGCTCGCAGCGGCGCGCATGGAAGCAGCACGGCGCGCTGGTCGCGCACGCGCAGCCGCTCAAGTTCCGCCTCGAGCACTATGCGCTCTACCTGCGCTACCAGTCGAAGCGCCATTCCGGCGGCGGCATGGACAACGACAGCCGCGACCAGTACTCGCACTTCCTGCTGCAGAGCCGCGTCGACACGCGCCTGATCGAATTCCGCGATGCCGGCCAGCTGGTGATGGTGTCGATCGTCGACTTCCTGCCCGACGGCCTGTCGTCGGTCTACACCTTCTACGAGCCCGACCGCCGCGGCGCGAGCTTCGGCACCTACAACGTGCTCTGGCAGATCGACCAGTGCCAGCGGCTCAGCCTGCCCTACCTCTATCTCGGCTACTGGATTCGCGAGAGCCCGAAGATGGCCTACAAGTCCAAGTTCGAGCCGATCGAAGGCTTCATGGGCGGCACCTGGCGGCGCCTCGGGCGCCGCGAAGCAGCTTGAGCCTTTACCGGCTTGCGCGCCCTCTCCTTTTTGCCCTAGACGAAGAAAACGCCCACCAGCTCGCGCTGCGCACCGCGGGCATCGCCGGGCTGCTTTCCGCACCTGTGCCGCGCAGCCCGGTGCACGCGATGGGCATAGAGTTTCCGAACCCGGTCGGCGCAGCCGCCGGCCTCGACAAGGACGCCGAGCATGTCGCCGGGCTCGTCGCGCTCGGCTTCGGCTTCATCGAGCTCGGCGGGGTCACGCCGCGCCCGCAGCCCGGAAACCCGCGACCGCGCCTCTTCCGCATCCCACAGGCGCAGGCGATCATCAATCGCTTCGGCCTCAACAGCATCGGCGTCGACGCCTTCGCCGAGAACCTGCGGCGCGCCCGCGCCAACGCGGTGATCGGCGTGAACGTCGGCAAGAACAAGGACACGCCGAACGAGCGTGCCGTGGATGATTACCTGCGCTGCCTCGAGGTGCTCTATCCCCATGTGCACTACCTGACGATCAACGTCTCCTCGCCCAACACCAAGGGGTTGCGCGACCTGCAGTCGGCGCAGGTGCTCGGCGTCCTCCTGCGCAGCCTGCGGCAAAGGCGCGACGCGCTGCGCGAGCGCTATGGCCGCGACGTCGCGCTGGTGCTGAAGATCTCGCCCGACATCGACGATGCGGCGATCACCGACATCGCCGACGTCGCGCGCCGCGAGCGGCTGGACGGGCTGATCGCCACCAACACCACCGTCTCGCGCGAAGGCGTGTCCGGGCTGCCGCATGGCGCCGAGGATGGCGGTCTCTCGGGCGCGCCGCTGCGCGAGAGCGCGACCCGCGTGCTGCGCGGCTTCGCCGCCGCGCTGAAAGGCGAGCTCACGCTCATCGGCTGCGGCGGCATCATGAGCGGCGCCGACGCGCGCGAGAAATTCGCCGCCGGCGCGGCGCTCGTGCAGCTCTACTCCGGGCTGGTCTTCCGGGGCCCCGAGCTCATCTCCGAATGCGTATCGGCGTTCCGCGGGAAATAAAGGACGGCGAGTCCCGCGTCGCGCTCACTCCCGCGGCGGTCGCCTCTCTAACCAACGTAGTAATGGAACCCGGGGCGGGCGCCGGCGTGGGCTTTGCCGACGCCGACTATATCGCCGCGGGCGCCAAGCTCGGCGATGCGTGGGACTGCGACCTGGTAGTGAAGGTGAAGGAGCTGCAGCCGCCCGAATATCGAAAACCGCATCGCGCTCAGACGATCTTCGGCTTCCAGCATTTCGCGCCCGAGCCGCCATTGCTGGACGCTGCGCTCGCGAGCGGTGCGACCTTCATCGCCTTTGAAACCGTCGGCCAGGAGTCGGGCCTGCCGATCCTCTCGCCGATGTCGGCGATCGCCGGGCGACTTGCGGTGCAGGTCGGCGCGTGGTGCCTGCAGAAGCAAAATGGCGGCAGCGGCGTGCTGCTCCCGGGGCTCGACGGAGTACCGCCCGGCAAGGTGGTCATCCTCGGCGCCGGTAGCGTGGGCGCCAATGCCCTCGCCATTGCCTATGGCATCGGCGCCTGGGCGACGGTCTTCGCCAAATCCGAGCGCCGCTTCGCGGCCCTCAAGGACAGGTACCCCGACGTGGCCTACCGGGTGGGGTTCGACCCTCGAGCGATCACCGACGCCGATCTCGTCATCGGCGGCGTGCTCACGCCGGGCGAGCTTTCACCCAAGCTCATCACCCGCAAGATGCTGGCGGCCATGCGCCCAGGCTCGGCCCTGGTCGATGTCGGCATAGACCAGGGCGGCATTGCGGAGACCTCGCGGCCGACCTCGCACAGCACGCCGATCTACATCGAAGAAGGCGTGGTGCATTACTGCGTCCCCAACATGCCCGCCGCCTGCGCGCGCACCGCAAGCCTGGCGCTGGAGCGGGCGGTGTTACCTTATGTGCGAATGCTCGTCGCCAACGAAATGGACGCCGATCTGCGCACCGGTGTGCAGGTGCGCGACGGCAAGGTCGCGCATGCCCAGCTCGCGCGGGACACAGGAAGATGAAGCGCGCGACGGTCGCGGTGATCGACGAGGCGGCGTGCATCGGCTGCACGCGCTGCATCGATGCCTGCCCGGTCGACGCTATCGTCGGTGCGCAGGGCGCGATGCACACCGTGGTCGAGTCCTGGTGCATCGGCTGCGAGCTTTGCCTGCCGCCCTGCCCGGTCGATTGCATCGAGCTCGCGCCGCCGCAGGGCGAGTGGAGCGAGCAGCTCAAGCGCGCCGCCGGCGAGCGCGGGCGGCGCCGGCAGCAGCGCCTCGCGCAGAACGAAGTGCGCTCGCATGGGGCCGAGGAGCGCAAGGCGATCCTGGCCGCGCTCCTCGCGCGCAAATGAATCCGGCGAAGCGCCGCGAGATCTACCGGCGGTTCCGCGCCGCCAATCCGAATCCGACCACCGAGCTCAAGTACCGCACGCCGTACGAGCTGCTCGTCGCGGTCGTGCTCTCGGCGCAGGCGACCGACAAGTCGGTGAACCTGGCAACCGACGTGCTCTACCAAAAGGTCAACACGCCGCGCGAGATGGTGAAGCTCGGTGTCGCCGGGCTCGAGGACTACATCAAGCGCATCGGCCTCTTCCGCACCAAGGCGAAGAACGTGATCGCGCTCTCGAAAATGCTCATCGATGAACATGGCGGCGAGGTGCCCGCCGATCGCGAGGCGCTCGAGCGGCTGCCGGGCGTCGGCCGCAAGACCGCCAACGTCGTGCTGAACACCGCCTTCGGCCAGCCCACCGTGGCTGTGGATACGCACATCTTCCGCGTCGCCAACCGCACCGGGCTCGCACCGGGCAAGGACCCGCGCGAAGTCGAAGACCGCCTGGTCAAGGTCACGCCGCCCGAGTTCCTGCAGAACGCGCACCACTGGCTGATCCTGCATGGGCGCTACGTCTGCATCGCGCGCAAGCCCGGCTGCCCGGAGTGCCTGATCCGCGACCTTTGCGAATACCGCCAGAAGACCAAGGCCTGATGTTCGACCCTTCGCGCGAGCAGGTCAGGGAGACGTTCTTCGCCGCCTGGCGCAAATACCGCGCCGGCGAGCCGCTCGTCGGCATCGAAACCATCGCGCTCGACGTGATCCTGGCGCACCCCGAGTACCACGCCGTGCTGAACGACCCGGAGCGCTACCGCGACAAGGACTACGTCGGCGAGGGCAATCCCTTCCTCCACATGAGCCTGCATGTCGCGCTGGAAGAGCAGCTTTCGATCGACCAGCCGCCCGGCATCGCGGCGCACTTCCGCAGGCTGGTGGCAAGCCACGGCGAGCGCCACCCGGCGCTGCATCAGGCGATCGAATGCCTGGCCGAGACGGTCTGGCGGGCGCAGCGCGACAAGGCGCCCCCCGACGCCGCCGCCTACCTCGAGTGCCTGGAGCGCCGTTCCCGACCCCGAACGGACTAGGCCGGGTCCGCCGGCCCTACACATTGCCGGCGGCATGATGGCGTCAACCGAGTCCGGAGATGGCGCCAATGAGATTCCTGTCCGTAGTTGCAGCTGCCGCACTTTCCACACTTGTGCTGGCGCTGTGCGCGCCGCTCGCCTGGTCCGAGGACCTGACGGACACGGTGCTGCTGGTCGCCAAGCGCAACCTGAAGGACCGCATCTACGGCAACACCATCCTGATCGCGAAGCCGCTCGGCGACGAGCGCCATGTCGGCTTCATCGTCAACAAGCCGACCACGATGACGCTCGGCAAGCTTTTCCCGAAGCACCTGCCGTCGCAGAAAGTGGTCGACCCGGTCTATCTCGGCGGCCCGACCGGCGCCGAAGTCATCTTCGCGATGGTGAAGGGCCAGAGTCCGGGCGGACGCTCGGTGCAACTGACGCAGGGACTCTATCTCGCCTTTGACAGCACGATCGTCGACCGCATCATCGAGAGCCAGCCGCAGCAGGCGCGCTTCTTTGCCGGGATGGTGCTGTGGCAGCCGCGCGAGCTCGCCGAGGAAGTGCGCCGCGGCCTGTGGTTCGTGCTCGACGCGCAGCCCGAGATCCTCTTGCGCAAGTCGACCGACGGGCTCTGGGAGGAGCTCGTGGGCCGCTCCGAGCGCAAGGAAAATACGATCTAGCGCGGCTCGTAGCGCACGCCGGCAAGCGGCGCCACCACCGTATTGAATTGCTCGCCGCAGCGGGCGCCGCAGCGCTTCACCCAGTTGGGAATCACGGTTTTGGCGAGGATGCTCTTCAGCGCCGCCTTGTCCTGCTCGGTCGGCTCGACCGCGACCAGCGGGTTCTTCGTCACCAGGGTCGAGGTCTTGCAGCCTTCCTTGCGGCCGGCGTTGCAATCGATGCCTTCCTGGTAGCTGTCGCGCGCGAGCTGCCACTGCTCTTCCTCGATCATCTCGAAGGAGCGCGCGATGAAATCGCGCACCTCCGGCGAAAGGCTGTTCCACCACTTGACGTTCGCGTAATAGGCACTGGTCGCCCAGGCGAGCGGCAGCAGGTACATGTGCGTGGTGACCTCGTACCACTTGGTGGCATTCGCCGACTGGGTGCCGGTGACGGCGCAGTCGACCGTGCCGCGCTCGAGCGCGCTGTAGACCTCGCCGAAGGCGATGCTCACCGGCTGGCCGCCGACCTCGACCACCAGGTCGCCGAGCGACGGGCCGAAAGTGCGCACCTTGCGCCCTTTCAGGTCGGCGAAGCTCTTCATCGGCTGCCGGCAGAAGAGCACGTTGCCCGGGAAGACGTAGCTGCCGATGATGCGGATGCCGAAGCGCTCGAGCTCCTGGTTGGCGCTCGCCGACACCGCGCGCATCACGCGCCGCGCCTGCTCGAGCGTCGGATTGAGCCCCGCGAGATCCGCCACCTCGAGGAACGGCACGTCGCCGGAGACGGTGGCGAGCGGCGCCCCGCCGATGTCGACCTGGCCCTGCCGCACCAGCCGCAGGACGTCGGCCGGGTTCACGTTCATCTCCGCCGCGGTGCTCGACTTGATCTCGATGCGCCCGCTGCTCCACTTCGGCATCTTCTCTTTGTAGTACGGCACCTCGACCCTGAAGTACTGCGGCGACACCGGCACCGCCTGGGTGATTGTGGTGATCGCGATCTTCGGCCCCGGCGGCAGGCTCGGCGTCTGCGCCTGCGCCGCGATTGGAAGCAGGAACGCCAACAGCAACAAGCGCTTCATCGTTACCTCCCGAGGTAGCGTGGCAGCCAGAGCGCGATTTCCGGCATCACCAGCAGCAGATAGACGGCGACCATGTAAACCAGCAGGAACGGCATCACGCCGATGAATATATCGCTGATCGGCCCCGGCTTGGGCCGCATTCCCTGCAGCACGTAGATCACCGTGCCGTCCGGCGGGCTGATCATGGCGATCTCGATGACCATGGTGATGATCACGCCGAACCAGATCGGGTCGTAGCCGAGCGCCTTGACGATCGGAAAGATCACCGGAATCGTGGTGATCACCATTGAGAAGCCCTCCATGAAGGTGCCCAGGGCGAGGTAGAACAGGATGATGATCGCCATGATCGCCCAGGGCGGCAGCGGCATGCCCGAGACCATCTTCGCCATGGCCTGCGGCACCTGCAGGCTGGTGAGGATGAAGTTGAGGATGTATGCACCAAAGAGGATCAGGCCGATGAACGCGGTGCTGCGCGCGGTCGCCTCGGCGGACTTGTTCAGCATCGACCAGCTCAGCTTGCCGCCGAAAGCCGCGAAGATGGCGGCGGCGACCACCCCGAGGGCCGCCGCCTCGGTCGGCGTCGCGAGGCCGGCATAGATCGACCCGAGGACGATGAGGATCAGGATCAGCGTGGGGACGAGATCGACCAGCGCCGCGAGCTTCTGCCGGAAGGCGATCTTGGGGCCGCGCTCCACCGCGCCGGTGCGCAGGCCGTGCCAGACGATGACCATCAGGAACAGCGCCACCACAAGCAGGCTCGGGCCGATCGCCGCGACATAGAGCTTGCCCACCGAGGTCTCGGTCAGCAGGCCGTAGACGATGAAGGTAATTCCCGGCGGAATCAGGTTGCCCAGTGCGCCGCCGGCGGCCAGCGAGCCGAGCACCACGCGGGGGTTGTAGCGCGTGTTGGCGAAGTACGGCAGCGCCACCGACCCCATGGTGGCCGCGGTAGCGACGCTCGATCCCGAGATCGCCGAGAACACGCCGCAGGAGATGATGTTGGTATGGAGCAGGCCGCCCGGCAGCGGCGCGAGCCACACGTTGAGCGCGCGGTACAGCCGCTCCGACAGCCCCGCGCGGAGCAGGATCTCGCCCATCAGCAGGAACAGCGGCACCGCGACGAACACGAAGTTCGAGCTCGGTCCCCAGATCGCCCCGCCGAGGAACAGCCAGAACGGCCGGTCGGAAAACGTATAGCCGACGATCAGGCCCAGGATGCCGAGCGCGGCCGCGATGTAGATCCCGGCGCAGAAGAACAGCGCGAACAGCAAGCACAGCGCGACGATCGCGAAGACCGGAAGCTGCGGCCCGCCGACGGCAGCGAACACGAGCGCGATCACGAGGAGCACCGCGAGGAAGACGATCGCGATCATCGATCGGTTTTCTTCGCCTCGGCGACGGCTTCCAGCGCTTCCTCGGTCTCCTCCTCGTAGCCTCTCGCCCCGAGCATCTGGTCGACGCCCTCGCCGTCATCCTTCAGCAGCATCAGCGCGACTTCGACCACCATCAGCACCGTCAGCAGGAAGAAAGCGCACAGTCCGAGCGCCCAGATGCCCTGCGGGATGGCGAGCGGCACCGACAGCGGGCTGAGATCCGTGGCGCGAAACTCGATCGACTCGAGCACCAGCATGATCGACGCCCAGGCGAGAAAACCGGCGAATACGGCGAGCAGCAGCAGCGCGAGCGCGTGCAAGTACTGCCGCAGCGCCAGCGGCAGGCGGTTGATGAGCACATCG
>DASWER010000574.1:0-3393 GCA_036394655.1 Burkholderiales bacterium | reverse complement strand
CGCCGGCACGTTGGCCCAGCCGGCGCCCAGGCCGAACATGCCGGCAAGCAGCCCGATGCCGGCGAACACGGCGAGCGCGGTGCGGCTGCGGTGCACGCGCCACTCGACGTCGCGGCCGAGCGCGGCGTCGTGATAGACGCCGTTCATGCGCAGGGCCGCGGCTAAGGGATCACTCGCCGGAACCTGCGAATGATCGGATGCGCCAGAACGCCACATCAGCAGCGCGATCGCGAGGATCGTGATGCCGAGAGCGAGCTGCACCGCGTCGGTCGGCAGCGCGAGGCCGATCAGCGCCCCGATGACCGAGGTGATCGAGCCGACCAGCGCGAGCGGCATGGCGAGCCTGAGGCTGGCGAGGCCGCCGCGCAGCAGCGCGGGCGCGGCGGACAGCGCACCCGTCAACGCGAGCAGCAGCCCGGCGGCGCGCACGAAGTCGAGATGGAACGGGAACAGGGCGCCGACAATCGGCACGAACAGCACCCCGCCGCCGACGCCGGCGAGCACCGCCACGATGCCGATCGCGAAGGTGACGGCGAAGAGCGCGATCGGCCAGACCCACCACTCCATCACTAAGGCGCGGCCTTCGCGTCGTCCAGGCCGGCGTAATACGTGTGCAGGATCTCGAGCACTTCCGAGCGCGAGAATTCGCCCGGCACCGGGCGTCCTTCCGCGAGCCACTGGCGCAGCTGTGTTCCCGAGACCTGCATCTGGTCGCGCTCGTCGTGAGGGCAGGTGCGCGACGAGGCCATGTCGCGGCAGCGGTAGCACCAGAAGGTCGTGCCCATCTTGAGCGGCTGGATCTCGAGCGCGTCCGGCGCGATCTCATCGAAGATGCGGTGCGCATCGAACGGCCCGTAGTAGTTGCCGACCCCGGCGTGATCGCGCCCGACGATCAGGTGCGAGCAGCCGTAGTTCTGGCGAAAGAGGGCGTGCAGCAGCGCCTCGCGCGGCCCGGCGTAGCGCATGTCGAGCGGATAGCCCGCCTGCACCACCGTGCCGGGACGGAAGTATTTCTCGATCAGCACCGCGATCGCGCGTGTGCGCACGTCGGCCGGGATATCGCCGGGCTTGAGGTTGCCGAGCAGCGAATGCACCAGCACGCCGTCGCACACTTCGATCGCCACCTTGGCGAGATACTCGTGCGAGCGGTGCATCGGATTGCGCGTCTGGAACGCCGCGACCCGCGACCAGCCGAGGCGCGCGAACTCGGCACGCGTCTCGGCCGGCGTCATGAAGAGTTCGCCGTACTTGGCTTTGAAGCCGCCGTCGGAGAGCACGCGCACCGGTCCAGCGAGGTTCACGGTCCTCTGCTTCAGCACCATGCCGACGCCGGGGTGCTCGGGATCGGTGGTGCGGAACACGCAGCCGCATTCGCGCGCCTTGTCGACGGTGTACTTCTCGGTCACCTTCATGATGGCGAGCGGTGCGCCGTCCTCCGGGTCGGCGAGCGCGATCTCGGCGCCGAGCTTGATCGACTCATCGTCCGTGGAAAGCGTGATTGGGATCGGCCAGAACAGGCCTTGGGCGGTGCGCATCGACTCGCACACGCGCAGCCAGTCGTCGCGCCCCATGAAGCCCTCGAGCGGCGTGAAGCCGCCGATGCCGAGCATGACGAGATCGCCCTTTTCGCGCGACGTGATGCGCACCTGCGGCAGCGTCTGCGCGCGCCGGCGCTCCTCCGCGAGCTCAGCGGTTTCGACTTGCAGGGGTCGCAGGCCGCTTCCCCCGTGCGGTGCCACCAGCCCGGCCATGGTGGCCGCTACGCTACCAACGGCTCGGCGCTATGGGCGACAAAAAGGCTGATGAGGGGATAAATCAGCTGCATGACGGCGCGATATCCGGGGGCGGCATGACGATACGTCCCCGGCTGTCGCGCTCGAGCCTGGCGCAGGTCTCGCGATAGCTCGCCGGCAGGTGCGGCGCCAGCTCCGGCAGGCAGGCGAGCTCGAGCGCCGGCAGGTATTCGCACTGCAGGTGCTCGACCAGGGTCGCGCCGTGGCGGCTGAAATTGGGGCCGACGAAGAACCCGTGCTGCTCCAGGCCGATCACGGCTTCCGATACGCCGAGCATGCCGCCGAGGTGCGAGGTGGTGACGAACGGCTCGGCGAAGCGGATCCTCAGCCGCGAGCCTTCGAGCACGCTCGCCCAGCGCTTCTCGGTGCCGAGCGCGGCGAGGCCGAAGTTTCCCGGATGCTGCAGCGTGTTCGGCCCGCAGCGGCCGAACATCTCGCGCGCGAGCGAGCCGAGCCTCGCTTGCACTTCGGGCGCGAGCGGCACGTCCTTGCCGCCGAGGTGCAGCGATGCGTCCTGGGCGCACGCCGATCCCGCCGCGATCAGCATGGGCACCAGGATCGATCTCATTCGCTCGGCAGCGGAAAGGCGCTGAACGTATCGGGCTGGCGCACTGCGGTCGCGGCGGCGAGATGCCGCGGCGTCAGCTCGGCGTAGGAAGTGACGCCGAGCAGTCCGAGGCAGATGCGCACCTCCTCTTCGAGGATCTCGAGCGCGCGGACCAGTCCCGGCGCGCCACCCGCGGCGAGCGCAAGGCCGGTAAGGCGGCCCAGTCCTACCGTCTTTGCGCCGAGCGCGATCGCCTTCACCACGTCGGTGCCGCGCATGAAGCCGCCGTCGACCCAAACCTCCGCTTTTCCTTTCACCGCCTGCAACACTTCAGGCAGGACGGCCGCGCTGCCGAGCCCATGGTCGAGCTGGCGCCCGCCGTGGTTGGAGACATAGATCACCTCGACGCCGTGCTGCACGCAGAGTTCCGCGTCCTCGGCGGTCGCGATGCCCTTGATGATGAGCGGCACGTCGGGATACTTGCCCTTGAAGCGCTTCACGTGGTCCCACGACAGACCGGCCTGGAAGGCGGCGCCTTCGATCGCCCGCGCGCGCCACGGCTTCACGAACCGCCCGAGCAGATCGCGCTCGCGCCGGCTATACGCGGCGACGTCGACCGTGAGGCAGAAGGCGCAGAAGCCGTTGTCGCGCGCCCGGTGCACAAAATCGTCCACCCACGCGTCGCCGCCGCGCACGTAAAGCTGGAATACGCGTACCGTGTTCGCCGCTGCGGCAGTCGCTTCGAGACCAGGCTGGCAGACGGAGGAGAGCATCTGCGGCACGCCGAACTGCGCGGCGCCCCGCGCCGCGGTTGCCGCGCCGCCGTCGACGATGGACTCGAGCCCGCCGATCGGTGCCAGCATCACCGGCAGGCGTACCGGCTGGCCGAGGAAGGTCGCCGAGCTGTCGATCTTGCTCACATCGCGCAGCACGCGCGGCCGGAACGCGATCTCGTCGAGCGCCCGGCGGTTGCGCAGCACCGTGGTCTCGGTCTCGGCGCCGCCGATGAGATAGCTCCACGGGCCGGGCGGCAGCTTGCGCCGCGCCGCCTGG
>DASWER010000573.1:0-8811 GCA_036394655.1 Burkholderiales bacterium | reverse complement strand
CGAGGTAGCACCGACCACGCGGGATGCCGGCGCGTTGCAGCAGCGCGTTGTACGCCTTCGCGGCCGCGACCAGCTCGGCCGCTCTAAGGCGCGGACTCGACTGCACCGGCCGGCGCGATCGGCGCCACGGTTTCGGCGGTGGCGGCGCGGCTGCGCAGTTCGGAGATCCGCTGGAAGGCGCCGAACAGGGCTCGCAGCTTGTCGCCCTCCAGGCCGGCGCCCGCATGGGGCTTCGGGTCTGGAACTCCCGCCATCTCGAGCGCCCGAATCGCAGTGTTGGCACGGACAGCCGCGGGCGCTTTGATCTTCCCTGCAACAATGCGATTCACCACATCAGCGGCCATCGGGGCACCGGCCGTAAGCATCTGACGCGCAACGCGCACACCTGGGGCGTCAGCATCAGAAGGGACGTCAGCCGAAATCAGCGGCGCGTCAGTCGCCGGCATCAGCTTTGACAGTTGTTCGGGCTGTGCGCCAACTGATGCCGCGCGGGCCTGTTCGACGTCCCGCTGCAAGGCCATCTCCGCACGTCGTTGGCGCGCCTTCTCGGCGCCGGCTTTGGTGCCCATGACGCCGCGATATTACGCCCCGGCGCCACGCAGCATGAAATACCCGACCGCGACCAGCACGGCGAGCGCAGCGCCGGCCGCCAACTCGCGCCACTGGCGAAGCTGGAAACGCTCACAAGCCCACCACACCGGCATCAGCAGTACGAACCACAGAATGACCCGGCCGAGTGCATCGGCAGCGAAGGACAGGACCGCGATACCGGCAATGGCCAATGCCGCCCACGGCGCCCAAGACAGCGCGCGCAGCCCGTTGGCGCCGGCACGGCGCATGCGGGGCCAGAGGCGCGCAGCGTCGCACTGTTCACCCTCAAAGCTGGCAAGGCGGCCTTCGTCGACTTCAAAGCGTGGCGGCATGGCGATGGCGCCGTCACCATACGCCAAGGACCGGCCGAGCCGGCCGCCTTGCACCGAAGCGGCGCTGGCGTTGCAAAAAACCGTCACACGACGGCGCGAAGCTGCGTCAGATCAAGGCACCGTGCGCTACCGCATTGACACACGGCCCCGGCAGAGCCCACAATCCGCCGCACTTAGCCGCCGACTTTTATGCGCGGCACCGTGGCTGCCCACCACGGGGTAACGACGATGATTTCTTCTTTTCGTGTTCCCGCGATGTCCACCCGGCCCACTCCCAACGCACTAACCGTACAGCTCGTCACCCCGCAGAATCGCCGCAGATGACACAGGCGGCGAACACCAAGACTACTTCCATGGCAGGCGAAAGCGGCCTGCCGGACTTCATCAGCCCGCCGGTCGACGAGACGGCGCTGTCGCTCCAGTTTCCGAAAATCGCTGGCTTTGGCGTCCCGCATTTTGGTCTGTTCTGGGAACGCATCCGCAGCGACTACCCGCGCTTTGAAGTGCAGCCGCCTATCCCGGCGGCCGCTTTTTCTGCGGCATCGCGCGTGTCGATCGGCGGTAGGTCGGCAGGCGGACGGAATTTCCCCACTGCCTAATGGGCGACCCGCCACCCCTTCGCGTGCATGCACATCCAAAAGTCATGATCGGTGTCGTCGGCGTCAGCGCGCGGCAGCGCGAGCGGCTGTGGTTTCGATGCATTGAACGCGCCGCGATTGATCGGGCTCGATGGATCACCAAGCGCAGGTGTTGAACCGGCCGGGATGAAGCCGGCGGCAGAGACAACGCCGGCCGGCCGCCGGCACATGCCAGCGTCACGATCTAGGCGCGGCTGCGTTCCAACGCCGTCACCGACGTACGCCAGCTCCAACGCGCTACGCGCGCCGTTCACGCCGGACGCGCAGGCAACGACGGAAGCCGCCAACAGCGATGCGAGGGCAAGTCGCATTCTGCGAATCCTCCCGGCGAACACGATACGCCCAGGAACAGCGCGCCCATCAACCCTCGATGTTTGGCGCGCCAAAATTTTTGTAACCGCATGAGTAGATCAGTTTCCGCGCTCGCGTTCGGGGGTGGCGGGGAGGGTGGCGCGCTGGCCGCTGGCACACTGGCGGCACACTTAGCAGCAACAGCGAGTAACCAGCGCGCGCGAGCGGCAACAGCTATGCCGATTGTGACGCTAGGGGATCAGTGTTCCCGTTGATTGCCGCGCGTTGCTGGTTGTCCGTTGGTTCCGACTCATAATCCCTTGGTCGTTGGTTCGAATCCAACCCGGCCCACCGTAGCTACTGGTGGCGCGGCAGCGTGAGCAGGCGCCCCAGCCCGGCATCGAATCCCACGCGGAGCGTCTTGCTGCCATCGCCGTTGTGGTGCACCGATATCAGCATGCTCTCGGCGCCGGCCTGGACGTAGAAGCGCTCGCCACGCTCGATCGCTTCGATCACCTCATCCAGCGTGAACCAGCGGGTGCCGGCGCCGAGCGCAGCACCTAGGTGCGTGATCTCCTCAGTGCCTCGTACGCGCTGCGTGCGAACGACGGAAATTTGAACGGCGTCCACGTCAGGGTTCCCCTGACAGCCTTGTACCCGTTTTCGTGGGAATTGTCTGCCATTGAGAATGGTAAGTGGGCGTTTACCTGTGATAAGACCTTGGATGCCCAAGGTGACGTAGAACGTTGGAAAAGGCAGAGTAATGTCAGGCAAGTCCCTACACAAATGCCTGATATCTGAGCGAATACTAGTTCGGCTTGCGCGCGGCCTTGCGGTCGAGCAGCCGGCCGAAATTCGCCAGCGACAGCAGGTGCATGTAGATGCGCGGCATGATGCCCTTGCGCATCAGGTTCTTCAGCTGCGCGGCGTTCAGGTTCTCGAGATTCTTCTCGACGACGCGGAACATGCCGCCCATCTGCATCGGCTTCGACGCGTCGTCGCGCAGGCTGGCCTGCATCGTGAACGGCTCGAACAGACCATAGTCGGCGAGGATCGAGCACATCTCGCGGCTGCGCTCGAGATCCGCCTCGTATTCACCGAGCAGCCGCTCGAGGTCCTTCCATTTCGCGTTCGGCTGGCCCTTCTCGTCGAACATCTGCTCGCCCTGGTCGTCGATGTACTTTTTCTCGACGCAGATCAGGCGATCCTTCTGCTCGACCTGGTTGAGGTTCACCCGCGCCATGCAGAACGGGTAGCGGCGCGCATAGGCCGGGATGTAGACACCGCTCGCCCAGTTGTCGCCCTTGTAGAACAGGTTCTCGCCGCTGGTCAGCCCGAGCACGGCGACCGGCGCGAACGACTGCGTGCCTTCGGTGGCGGTGAAGACGATCGGATAGTCGTGCGCTACCGGCTGAAATTCGCTCAGGCTGATCGGGATCGCATTGCCGTGCTGCACGAAGTCGGGAACTTCGCCCGGCGCGAGCAGGCGGACCTTCTGCGTCTTGAGAAACGGCACCACTTCCTTGTAGCCAAAAGGTGGGGAAATCTGCATGGGAATCCTCGGTCTAGGAAGCGCGATGATAGCCCGGCGCCCAGCGCTTGCGGTAGAATCCGCGGCTCTCCGAGGGGTGGTAGCTCAGCTGGGAGAGCGTCGCGTTCGCAATGCGAAGGTCGGGAGTTCGATCCTCCTCCACTCCACCAAATTCCATTATGCGCGGTCTGCTTTTTGCTCTGGTGCTCGCGGCGAATTCGGCGTGGGGCCAGACCTTTCCCGCCAAGCCCGTCACGCTGATCGTGCCCTTCCCGCCGGGCGGCTCGACCGACACCGCGGCGCGCATCATCGGCGAGCGCATGCGCGTACCGCTCGGACAGTCGGTGATCATCGAGAACGTCGGCGGCGCCGGCGGCGCCATCGCGCTCGCTCGCGTGGCGCGCGCCGCGCCCGACGGCTACACCATCGACATCGGGCAGTGGGACACGCACGTCGGCGCGATCATCTACCCGATCACGTTCGACCTGCAGAAGGACTTCGCGCCGATCGGCATGCTGTCGATCAATCCGCAGCTGATGATCGCGCGAAAGGGATTCCCGGCCGACGACCTCAAGGGGCTCGTCGCCTGGATGAGGGCGAATCCCGGCATGGCGACCTTCGTCGACCAGAACGCGGCCGCTCGTGTCACCGGCGTGCTGATGCAGCAGGCGACCGGTACCACGGTGCAGTTCATTCCTTATAGGGGCGCCGGCCCGGCGATGCAGGCGATGCTCGGCGGACAAGTCGACCTGATGGTGGTGCAGGCCGCCGTGACGCTGCCGCAGGCACGCGCCGGCACGGTGAAGATTCTCGCCAACCTCTCGCCGGAGCGCTCGTCGGTGGTGCCCGGCGTGCCGACCTCGGGCGAGAGCGGCATTGCCGGGCTTTACGCGTCGGGCTGGTTCGCGCTGTTCGCGCCGAGCGCCACGCCGAAGGACATCATTGCCCGGCTCAATGCCGCGATGGTGCAGGCGCTAGCCGATCCGAGCGTCAAGGCGCGCTTCTCCGATCTGGGACTCGACATCGCCTCGCGCGAGCAACAGAGCCCCGAAGGTCTGGCCGCGTTTCAGAAGGCGGAGATGGAAAGATGGTGGCCCGTGATCCGGGCCGCCGGCATCAAAGCAGAGTAGTGCAGCGGGCCGCTCGCGCGGCCCGCTCCAGGCTGTTACTTGCTGCCGCCCGCGGGTGCGCCCGCGCCGGCGCCCGTACCCGTGCCGGTTCCGGTGCCAAGGCCGCCGCCGCCGAGCGTGCCGCTGCCAGGCGCGGTGCCCGTGCCGGTGCTGCTGCCGCCGGTGCTGGAGCCCGACCCCATGCTGCCGGTGCCGGTGCCGCTCGAAGTGCCGCCTGCGGCGCCGGAACTGTCGTCCTTCAGGCAACGCTCTTTATCGGGTCCGGTGAGCAACTGGCAGCGTGCGCTGCCGGTGCTCGCGCCCGTGGAGGCCGAGCCGCTGGTGCTGCTGTCGGTCGTGGTGCTGCCGCCGACGCTGCTACCCGTGCTGCTGCTGCTTCCGGTGCTGCCGCTCGGGGCGGGCGTCTGGGCGGCCGCGGACATCGCGAAAAGCGCTGCGGCGGTGGCCGAGACCAATAGTTTCAAGGTCATGAATTTGCTCCTGTGGTAATGGTGAAAGGACGGACTGCGCTCGGTCACGTGCAAGCGACGTGCCGTTCAGCGCGGTGCTGATCCGCCGAAGCTCGCCCCACCAGTCGTTCCCGAAGTGGCGCCCGCGCCGGAGCCCATGCCGGTAGCTTCCGGCCCGCTCGACTTGCGCTCCGCGTTAGCCCCGCGACGGCTGTCAGCGCGACACTGCGCGAGGCCCATCGTTTGCGGTACCTCGGGCGTCGTGCGGATGCGACTGCCCGGGCTTTCGAGCGCGCATACCGTCGCGATGCTGCCGATGAGTTTGTGCGCGCTTCGCGTCGAGCAGCCCGCGTGCCGGGAATGTCGCTTGCTCGGACGCATCGAGCGCATGAACCGACTGTTCCTCGTCAGCCTCTGTATCCTGGCCGCGGTGCTTGCGGCCAATGTGCTCGCGTAATCAGGCCGCGGCGCAGCAGCGGTACGAGCGAGCGCTCGCGGCGCGGCTTCTTTTGTCCCTGTAGCAGGCTGACGAGCGCGGCTTCCTCGGAGCGGCCGCGCATCGCGGACTGCAGTTCCCCTTCGAGGTAGCTCTCGATCACGCCGGGATGGATGTAGCACTTGCGGCATACGGCGCGCGTGTTGCGCAGCAGCTGGGCGACGCCATCGATAGCCTGCGTCACTTCACGACGGCCGGTGCTCGCTGAGTCCGGCCCGGGCAGGCGGGCGAGCGCGCGTGCGCAGAGCAGCGTTCCGGCCCAGGTGCGAAAGTCCTTGCTGGTGAACTCGTCGCCGGCGATCGATTTGAGATAGGCGTTGACGTCGGCCGACTCGATGGCGTGCGTCGCGCCCGCTTCGTCGACGTAGCGGAACAGCTCCTCGCCGGGCAGGTCCTGCATGCGCCGCACGATGGTGGCGAGGCGCCGGTCGGTGAGCGCCACCGCGTGCGGCACACCGCTCTTGCCGCGGAAGCGGAAGAAGAGCCGCGCGCCCTCGACGCGCACCTGCCGCTCGCGCAGCGTGGTGAGGCCGAACGATTCGTTCTCGCGGGCGTATTCCTCGTTCCCCACACGGATGAACGTGGTCTCGAGCAGGCGCACGATGGTGGCCAGCGCCTTTTCCTGCGGCAGGCCGGGGCGTGCGAGATCGCGCGTCACGCGGCGCCGCATGCGCGGCAGCGCTCGCCCGAATGCCACCAGACGCCCGTATTTGCTCTCGTCGCGTACTTCCTGCCAGCGCGGGTGGTAGCGGTACTGCTTGCGTCGCCGGGCGTCGCGTCCGGTGGCCTGCAGGTGCCCATCTTCGCGCGGGCAGATCCAGACCTCGGTCCAAGCCGGCGGAATCGCAAGGCTGCGGATGCGGGTGAGCGTCGCGCGCTCGCGCACCAGAGCCCCATCGGGCGCGTAGTAGCGAAAGGATTCGCCGGCCGGCCGGCGTTCGATGCCGGCCATGGCATCGCTCACATAGCGCAGCCCGGCGGCGCGCGCCGATGCAGCCGGCGGGACCGGTGTGTAAGAATTTCTCAGCGAGCTCATGGGCGCGTTCTTCGCAAAGCGCGTGCCAGCGGTACCATTGCGCGGCCATGAGCCCCTTGCGAATGCTTGCCGCGCGACTGCAGCAGCTCGTCGACCGCATCGATCCGCAGGCCGGCCGCTACCGCATGCTGTTCGAGTCGAGCCCGCTGCCGATGTGGGTGCTCGATGACGAAACGCTGCGCTTCGTCGCCGTGAACGACGCGGCGCTGCGCCTCTACGGCTACAGCCGGGAGGAATTTCTCGGCAAGAGCGCCGCCGACCTGCGCCGGCCCGACGAGCGGCGCGATTTCCTGCGCCCCCACGAGCCGGGAGGTACCGTCTACCGCGGCGTGTTCCGCCACGCGCGCAAGAACGGTGAGCCGCTCGACATCGACGGCGTCGGCCACCTCGTCGGCTGGCGCGGGCGGCGCGCGCGGCTGGTGGTGATCAACGACATCACCGAGCGCCTGCGCACGCAGCAGGCACTCGAGCGCGTCAACCGCGAGCTCGAGCTGTCGCACGAAAGGCTGCGCGCGCTGTCGCGCCGGCTGCTGGAAGTGCAGGAAGAAGAGCGCGGGCGCCTGGCGCGCGATCTGCACGACGATATCGGCCAGGTGCTGACGGCGCTCAAGATCCAGCTCGAATCCTTGCAGCGCGTGGGCGACCAGGCGCTGCGCGTGAGGATTGCCGAAGGGGTCGAGACCGTGCAGCACACGCTCGAGCGCGTGCGCCAGCTGTCGCTCAGCTTGCGCCCACCGCAGCTCGACGACCTCGGCCTCGCCGCCGCGCTGCGCTCGCACCTCGACCGCCAGGCCGGCGTCGCCGGCCTCGCGCCGCATTTCGACGCCGACGAGGCGCCGCAGGATATCGAGCCCGACACCGAGACCGCCTGCTTCCGCGTGGCGCAGGAAGCGATCAACAACGTGCTGCGCCATGCGCGCGCGCACAACCTCTGGGTGCGCCTTTTTGTCGCGGGCGGCCGCCTGGCGCTTTCGGTGCGCGACGACGGGCGCGGCTTCGACCTCGACGGCGTGCGCCAGCGCGCGGCGAGCGGCGCCAGTCTCGGCCTGGTCGGCATGGAGGAGCGCATCGCGCTTGCCGGCGGCTCGTTCGAATTGCGCGCGGCACCCGGCCAGGGCACGGTGCTGCTCGCCACGTTCCCGCTGCAGCACCAAGGCAGCGAGCAGGCCGCCTGATGATCCGCGTGCTGCTCGCCGACGATCATGCGCTGGTGCGCGCGGGGATTCGCTCGCTGCTCGGCGCCATGGCCGAGGTTACGGTGGTGGCCGAGGCCGCCAGCGGCGAGGAGGCGCTCGAGCTCGCCGCGCGCGAGCAGCCCGACGTCGTGCTGATGGACATCGCGATGAAGGGCATCACCGGCCTGGAAGCGGCGGCGATGATGCGCGAGCGCGTGCCCTCGGTGCGCGTTGTAATCCTTTCCATGCATTCGGGCGAGGAATATGTGCTGCAGGCACTGCGCGCGGGTGCGGCCGGCTATCTCCTCAAGGACGCGGCCACCGGTGAGCTCGAGCTCGCATTGCGCAGCGTCATGCGCGGCGAAAGCTGGCTTTCCCCTGCAGTGTCGCGTCAGGTCGTCGAAGGCTATGTGCAGCGCACCGGCGGTGACGCGGCGCCGGAAGTGCTCACCGCGCGTCAGCGCGAAGTGCTGCGGCTGGTCGCCGGGGGCAAGAGCACGAAAGAGATCGCGTTCTTCCTCAATCTTTCCGTGAAAACGGTGGAAACGCACCGCGCGCAGATCATGGATCGCCTCGGCATCCGCGATGTCGCCGGCCTGGTGCGCTACGCGCTGCGTACCGGGCTGGTTCCGCCCGACGGTTAACAACTTCTGACGTTCTCAGGGATTTCCCAAGCCGACTACGGGAACTCTCTGATACCGCTGGCGTGCGCGCGCCGTTTATCCTCGCGTCCATGGAAGAATCTACGCGTCTGCGCAAGGTAGCGATCGCAGACGACAGCCCGGCGTTTCTCGCCGCGGCTGCGAACCACGTGGCGAGCCTGCCGGGCTTCATGCTGGCGGGAATCGCGAGCACCGCGCACCAGACGCTCGCGCTGGTGGAATCAGCAACACCCGACGTGCTTCTGTTGGATCTCGGCCTCGGGCCGAGGCGCGGCCTCGAGCTCGTGCAGCGAGTGAAGGCGGCGCCGATTGCGCCCGCGATCGTCGCGCTCGCGCTGTTCGATACGCCCGAGGCGCTTGCCGCGGCCAAGCGTGCCGGCGCCGACGAGCTGGTCGGCAAGGAACGTTTCATCGCGGGTCTTTCCCAGGCGCTGGCGCGGCTTTTTCCAGGCGTTTCATAAACACGGTCATTTCCTTTTC
>DASWER010000572.1:0-1630 GCA_036394655.1 Burkholderiales bacterium | reverse complement strand
GCCCGATGAACAGCGGGATCACGGTGTCGAGCAGCGCCACCGCCAGGCTCGCCGCGAACATCGCCGCGAACCAGCCTTTGGTCTGCTTTACAAAATGCCAGTAAAAACCAAGCAGCCCGGGCGGCGGCGCGCCGGCCGCGGCGCTCGCGGTGCCGTGGATACGACCCTGGAATAATCTCAAGACTTTCGTCCCTTCTGAGCGGCTCTTACGGCCGCGCATTTCTTGACAAGGGATTTTACCAGCGGCGCTAGCCGCGGCAGGAAGCAGCTTTCGTCGACCTGTCAGCCCTCGAGAGCGATCGCGGGCGCGATGCGGCGGAGAAGGAGTTGCGGCAGATCGTGCTCTCGCACCTGCCTCGCGGCGGCTAGCGCCGCTCTATCAGGGAAGCCCCGAAAGGGATTTCCCGAGTTGCAAGCAAGCCCGCGGATAGCAAAATACCGTCGCGAATGAGCGACGTGACGGTACGGCTCCTGCAGACGGCCGCCGAGATTCTCGGTGGAGAAGGGGCGCTCGCCAGGCATCTCAACATCGGCACGCTCCTGATGCGCGCCTACCTCGAAGGGCGCCGGCCGCTGCCCGATTTCCTTCTGCTGCGTACCGTCGACGTGGTGCTCGACCACGTCAAGCAGCCGACGTCGCTTCCGAAAGCCGCGGAAGCCTCACAAGACACCGTGCGCGACCTGAAAATAGGGACAGACCCTATTTAATTTAAATGGGGTCTGTCCCCATTTAGCAGTTCAGGCGGCGATTTCCCACCAGTTGCGGTTGAGATCCGCCAGCAGGAACGACGCGCGGCCGTCGTGCCGCTGCAGCGGCTGAATTTGCGTCACGCCTTGCGTCGAGCCGAGCTCGGCATGTGCCTTCTCCACCTCGGCGGGCGTTGCCAGCGTCAGCGTGAACCGGTTCGCCGGGCTCAGGAATTTCTTGCGGCGCTTGATCGGCAGCACCACCAGGTACCACGGCGTCGACGCGTGCTTGACATAGACCGATAGCTTGCCGCCGCCGGCGATCTGCAGGCCGAGCACGCTGCCATAGAAGGCGGCGCTCGCCTCCTTGTCGTCGCACTCGAGGGTGCCGTGCGTCAGCGCCTGCGGCACGTAGCCGCGGCCGGGGAAGTCGCGCTCCTCGAGCAGGCGGCTCCAGTGCGGCCGCGCGATGGTACGGCCCTCGGCGACCGCCTGCGGCTCGTAGCACTCGATCTCGAGCGTGTTGCCGCCCGGCTCCTCGAAGTACACCGAACGCGCGAAGTGCTGGCTGCGGGCGGGAGAGACGCGGCGCAGCTTGTAGCGCGCCTTGTTCGACTCGAGGTAGTCGTGCGCCGCGTCGACCTCCTCGACACGCGCCACGCGCACGCCGTAATGGTTGTTGTGCGGCTTGTCGGGCGCACCGCGGCCGGCTTCGTGCACCACCAGGCGCCAGCCGGTGTTCGGATGCTGTACCACGGCTTCACCATTCGCACGCTCGACCACGTTCATCGCCAGAAGATCGGTGAACACCGGCAGCGTCTCGTCCAGCGCCCGGCATTCGTAATGCCCGTGCGTGAGCCCGATCGGTTTAAGCATCCGCGGAGCTTACAATGCCAGCGCCATGAAAATCTGCCACTACAACGAACACGAAGCGGGTGCGGTG
>DASWER010000571.1:0-34051 GCA_036394655.1 Burkholderiales bacterium | reverse complement strand
CGAATACGAAAAGTCCGACGGTGGGACCATCGGACACGCCAGGCCCAGGATGGGATCGTTGCGGTGGTAGATCCGCTCGACGCGCACCACCGGCTGCTCGGAGCGCCCGCCGGCGTAGTAGCCGGTGAATTCGCCGAACGGGCCTTCAGGCGCGGTATCGTCCGGATGCATCGAGCCTTCGAGCACGATCTCGGCGTGCGCGGGCATCGGCAGCCCATAGAGCTCGCTCTCGATCACGTCGTAAGGCGCGCCGCGATGGCCGGCGGCGTAGTCGTATTCCGAAAGCCCGAAGCGAATCTCGTTGCCGCCGGCGAGGAAAAGCAGCGGGTCGTGTCCGCAGGAAATGAGAACCGGGCAAGGCTTGCCCTGCTTCCAGTACTTCTCGCGGATCTGGCGGCCGTGCTTGCCCGGCGAGATCCAGAGGCCGACGCGATCGGGTCCCTGCACCATCGAGCGGTAGGTGCCGCAGTTGACCCAGCCGAGCTCCGGGTCGCGCATGATCACCAGATCATCCGTTCCCAGGTAGCGGCCGCCATCGTGCTCATGCAGCAGCGGCGCGGGGAACTTGAGCACGTCGATGCCGCTCTTCACCACGTTCTGCAGCACCGGTCCGTCTTTCACCACGCGAGGCGGGATCGGCTTGTGCGTCTTCATCCGATCGCGATAGGCGCGCACTACGTCCAGCGGATGCGACGGCGGCGCAAAACCGAGCACGATGGCGAGGCGCCTGGCCGAGTTGGTGGTCCCCGAGATGGCGCGGAAGCCCTTCGGATAGCCGGGAATGTCCTCGAACAGGATCGCGGGCGGCGCCTCCTGCCGGTAGACGATCTCGGCGAGCGTGCCCATCTCGAGCTTCCAGTCGGCGCCTTTGATGCGCAACAGCTCCCCCGCTCGCTCGATGCGCTCGAGCGCCTCGCGCAGATCCGCGTGCGGTCGCTCGTAATCGTTCCAGAGCTTTGCTGCGAGAGGCTTGTTCAGTACGTGCCCCGGAATGCGTCCTGTCCCGGCTGGTACGTCATGTTGGTGATGCCGTGGTTGCGGTTCACCAGCGGCCGCGCGAAGAGGTGGTGCTTCATGCTGCGCACCTCGTGCTCGATCTGGAACAGGGGCTTGCGGTCGCGCGGATCGGTGATCCACTGGAAGCGCCATTCGTTGGCGTCGGTCTCCATGGTGATCAGATCGCGCTGCTTCAGCCACTCGTAGGGCGTGGAGAAATCGGCGATGTAGATCTGGATGTGATGGTTGTCGTACTCCGGCTGCGGCGCGTCGGTCTCGGTGAACATCAGCCGCTGCTCGCGCCCGACTCTCACCGTCGCGCGTCCCTTTTCCGCCTTGGCCGGCGCACGCATCACCTGGTCGTAGAACCGGGCGATGCCGTCGGCGGTGCCGCGCGGCACGTCGAAGTCGACGTACACGAGCCCAAGCTGCGTACGGCCGAATTCTGGCGCTGGCTCATGGCAGCGCACGCGATTGCCCCAGGGACAAGTCGCTTCGACGAGGTCCCCCTTTCGGGCCCAGGAGAACTTGGTCTTCGCTTCCGGCACCACACGCTTCATTTCGCTGCCGGCGTGGGTGAGGCGCTTCTCCAGGTCATCCAGGCTCGGCACCACGAAGCCCGCAGTACCGCGCAGCACCTCGGCGCGCGGCGGCTCGGCGCGGCTCGGCAGGTGGCACTGTGTGCGGCCGAAATTCACCCACATGTTCTCGAGCCCGTTGAAAAGATACGGGTCGCGCGTGCCGCCGAGGCCGACGACATAGAACAGCGTCGCCAGGCGCTGGTCGGGGATCACGACGTTGAAATGTTCGAGGTGCACGATGTTGCCGACCGTCTGGGCGGCGCGATCGTATTGCCGGACTTTCTCGGGCGCGTTCATACCGTTAGTTTAGTCCCTGGACTCAATTCCCCACACGCGGCGCGCGAACTCGGGATAGTCGCAGGCGAGTTGCCGGGCGACGCTGCTGCGCAGCAACGCGAGGTCTTCGGCCGAGGGCAGCGGCGTTTCGGCCACGCGCTCGGCATCGAAGTCGAATCCCGTGCTGGCGCGCACCTCGTCCACGCTGTGCCCCGGGTGCACCGATTCCAGGCGGAAGCGGCGCTTGTCCTTCTGCCAGGCAAAGAGCGCGCTGCCCGTGACGAGCGCCACCGGGCCGCCGCGCCGCTGGACCTCGGGCGGGCTCCAGCCGGGCGCCGAGATGAATTCCACTTTCGGCACCAGCACGCGGCGCGAGTGCTCCTCGCGAAACAGGATCGTGCGGCAGGTGAAATACAGGAACGCCGAGCCGAAGGATCCGGGAAAGCGCCTGCCTTCGGCACGCACCAGGTTGATGTTGGCCTCGCCGTCGATCTGCGCGCCGCCGAGGAAGAAGCTGTCGATGCGCCCCTGGCCGGCGAGATCGAACAGCTCGCGCGAGCCTTCGCTGAACGGATTGCCTTGGCGCTTGTGCAGCCGCGTCACGCGGATGGCACCGCCTTTGGCGCGCAGCAGCTCGCAGGCCGCCGCCGGAATGGGAGACGCGGCCCCGACGGCGACGTGCTTGGCGTCGCCGATGAGGCGCGCAATCACGCCGGCAAGGAGCTCTTCTTTCTTTGCCAAACGTGCTCGTCCAGGTAGCGCTCGAAACCCTCGCGCGTCTTGGCTGCCGCGGCGTACGCGGCGAGATGAGCGTCGTCGATGCCATAGACGTCGACAACGCCCAGCGGCCACGCGCCGTGCTCGGCGCGCGCGATGCCGCTGACATAGATGCCGGAGATCACGCCTGGGGCGAGCAGCTCGTCCTCGAGCATGTCACCCGGACGCAACTCCTCTACCGTTACATAAGTATTGCGCGCCGCATGCGCGATGGTGGCGAGCTCGCGGCGCCGGCCAACCCAGACGTTGCCGGCGGCATCGCCCCAGCGCGCGTGGAACAGGGCGACATCGGGCACGATGGCCGAGACCAGAAGGATGGGGTCCTTGCCAGCGGAGAACGGATTCTGCGCCACCTGCCAGTCGGCGCGGCCCGCCACCAGATCGGAGCCGATGACGCCGCGCAGCGGCATGAACGGCACGCCCTTTTCCGTTGCCTGCAGCGCGGTGTGCACCGCGGGGCAGGTGTAGTCCACGACCTTGATCTCGCCGCGCTCGACCGCCTCGCTGAAGCGCGGCGCGAGACCCGCTTCGCCGAGCGACACGGCGCTCGAGTGCACTTCAGCGACGCAGCCGGCGCCGATCAGCAAGTCCGCCGACATGCCGAGCACCGGCACGCCCAACAGGCGCAGGTTTTTCGCCTTCCTTTGGATCAGAGCGCGCACCGCGTCCATCGCCGGCAGCGAGTAATCCGGCGGCAGCGCGATGAGCGCGCCGTCGGGGATGTTCGCGACGAGGGCGTCGACGCTGCTCAGGCGCCGGTGCCACCGACGGTGAGGCCGTCGATTTTCAGCGTCGGCTGGCCGACGCCGACCGGCACGCTCTGGCCTTCCTTGCCGCAGGTGCCGATGCCGCTGTCGAGCGCGAGGTCGTTGCCGATCATGCTGACGCGCGTGAGCACGTCGGGACCATTGCCGATGAGCGTGGCGCCCTTTACGGGATGCGTCACTCTTCCGTCCTCGATCAGGTAGGCCTCGGCGGCGGAGAAGACGAATTTGCCGTTGGTGATATCGACCTGGCCGCCGCCGAAGTTGGTGGCGTACAAGCCTTTCTTCACGCTGGCGATGATTTCCTTCGGATCGCGCTGGCCGGCGAGCATGTAGGTGTTGGTCATGCGCGGCATGGTGATGTGCGCGAAGGACTCGCGCCGCGCGTTGCCGGTGAGCGGCATTTTCATCAGGCGCGCGTTCAGGCTGTCCTGCAGGTAGCCGCGCAGCACGCCGTCTTCGATCAGCACGTTGCGCTGGGTCGGGGTGCCTTCGTCGTCGACCGTGAGCGAGCCGCGCCGGCCCGGCAGCGTGCCGTCGTCCACCACCGTGACGCCGGGCGAAGCGACGCGCTGGCCGAGGCGTCCTGAAAAAGCGGAACTGCCCTTGCGGTTGAAGTCGCCTTCGAGGCCGTGGCCGATGGCCTCGTGCAACAGGACGCCGGGCCAGCCAGGGCCGAGCACCACCGTCATGCTGCCCGCGGGGGCCGGGCGCGCTTCGAGGTTGGTGAGGGCCTGCGCGACCGCCTGCTCGGCGTACTCGTCGAGCACCGCATCGGTGAAATGCGAGTAGTCGGTGCGCCCGCCGCCGCCGGCGGTGCCGCTTTCGCGCCGGCCGTTCTGCTCGGCGATCACCTGCACCGACAGGCGCACCAGCGGACGCACGTCGGCGGCGAGCTGGCCGTCGGCCCGCGCGATGAGCACCACCTCGTATTCGCCGCCGAGGCTCGCCATCACCTGCGTGACGCGCGGATCGCGCGCGCGGCACTTGCGCTCGATCCTCTCGAGCAGCGCGACCTTTTCGGCGGAGGGGAGCGAGGCGATCGGGTCGATCGAGGGATAGAGGGGCACCGGCAGCTTGCGCGCGCCGGCTTTCACGATGCGCGCCTGGCCCGCATTGGCGATGGCGCGCGTCGCCTTTGCCGCGTCCTGCAAGGCGTCGAAGCTGATCTCGTCGGAGTAGGCGAACGCCGTCTTCTCGCCCGAGATGGCGCGCACGCCCACGCCCTGCTCGATGTTGAAGCTGCCCGACTTGACGATGCCTTCCTCGAGGCTCCAGCCTTCGGAGCGCGCGTACTGGAAGTAAAGGTCGGCGTAATCGACTTTGCGCACGGCGAGCGTGCCGAAGACGCGTTCAAGCTCGCCCGCCTCCAATTCGAAAGGCGCGAGCAAGGTGCTTTTGGCGGTGTCCAGTATCAATGCATTCTCCGGTTAGCGTTTGCAGGCAGTGCAGCTTGGACCTCGCGGATGCGCGATAGGTCCATTTCGGCAAGCACCACGCCTTCGCCTTCGGGCTGCACGGCAAGGATCTCGCCCCAGGGGTCGACGATCATGCTGTGGCCGTAGGTGCGCCGCCCGCTGGCGTGTTCGCCGCCCTGCGCCGGCGCGATCACATAGGCCTGGTTCTCGATGGCACGCGCGCGCAGCAGTGTTTCCCAGTGGGCAGCGCCCGTCGGCACGGTAAAGGCGGAAGGGACCAACATGGCGTCGAAGCTGCCAAGCGCGCGATACAGCTCGGGATAGCGCACATCGTAGCAAACCGAGAGGGCGAGGCGGCCGAAGGGGCTTTCGACCGCCACCGGACGATCGCCAGGCTCGAGGGCGCGCGTTTCATCGTACCGCTCGTCACCCGAAGTGAAGCGGAACAGGTGCATCTTGTCGTAGCGCGCGACGCGCTTGCCGTCGCTGTCGTAGACCAGGCATGCGCCGCGGACGCGCTGTGCATCGCCGCAGGCGATCGGCACGGTGCCCGCGACGAGCCACACTTTATGCGAGCGTGCGGTGCGGGCGAGAAAATCCTGGATCGGGCCTTTGCCGTCGGGCTCGCGCACTTTGACCTTGTCGCCCTCGTGGCGGCCGATGAGGTAGAAGTTCTCGGGCAGCGCGACCAGCCGCGCGCCCGCCGCCGCCGCGGCAGCGATCAGCCGCGCCGCGGCCTCGAGATTGGCACCGACCTCGGGCGCGGAAACCATCTGCACCGCAGCAACGCGCGTCTTGCTCAAGGGTTCGCGGTCTCGCTCGGGGTGGTCTGCACCGCCACCTTCGCGACCTTCGGATCGACCCAGCTGCCGGTGACTTCGAACTCGTGCGCAAAGATCTGGCCGAGCGGGTTCTTGAGCACGCGCTGCGCGAGCGCGGCCGCGACGCCGGCGACCGGATTGACGATCGCCAGCGCGGTCGACGCGGTGCCGCCTAGGCTCGGCACCACGCGCAGCTTGAGATTCTGCGTCTCCTGCGCGAGGTCCACCTGTCCCGACATCGCCACGTCGGCCGCCGGGCCGGCCATGTGGAACTCGCTCAACTGCAGCGTGCCGCGTTCGACGCGCGACACGGCGTCGATCCGGTCGAAGCGAAAGCCCTTGGAGAAGACGTCGCGGAAGTCGAGCCCGATGCGCCGCGGCAGCGCCTGGAGGTTCATGAGCGAGATCAGCTTGCCGACCCCGGGATCGATCTCGAGGAACTGGCCGTCCTCGGCGTTCAGCTTGAGGTCCCCGGAAAGGCTCGGGTAGTCGATCGTCGTCGGGTCGCCGAGCCAGCGCACCGCGCCGTCGAGCTGCGCTTTTCCGCCGAGCACCATGCCGGAATAGCCGACGCGGGTGAGGAACTTGCCGGCGTCGGTGGCTTCGAGCGCGAACTCGAGCTCGCTGGTCGGCGTAGCGCCGCCGCGCCAGCGGCCGCTCGCACGCAGCGTCGCGTCGGGATTTTCCATGCTCAGCTTTTCGATGCGCCAGTCCTCGCCATCGCGCTGCGCGGCGAGCTCGACCCGCCCGAGCTGCTTGCCGCGCAGGCTGAAACGCTCGGCGGTGAAATCGATCGCCGGGAAGTCGGCCGGCTTGGCGGCCGTACTGGCGTTGGCGTCTCCGACGCTGCGCGGCACGCTGAAATGCAGCAGGCGCGCCACCAGCTTGCCGGCGCCTTCGGCGCGATAGGTCAGCTGCCCCGCGGCTTCATCGGCGTCGACGACCGCCGACCAGGCACCGGCCTCGGCGGCCACGCGCAGCGCCACGTTATTCATGCGCTTGCCGTAGACGTCCAGGCGCCCGAGCTTGAGCTCGAGCGTGGTGGGCAGCGAGCCCTCTCCCGGTGGCAGCGCCGAGCGCCACCGGTCGGCGTCGAGCGCAGCGAGCGAACCGTAAATCAGCACGCCCGGACGCTCGGGCAGGCGAAGCGACTGGCCGCCGGGGGTGAACAACAGCGCCGCGCGGCGCAGCTGCATCGCGTCGCCTTCGCGCCGGCGGTCGATCTCGGCCAGCGCCACGCGCGCGGCGGAAATCACGATGCGCTCGCGCGCGCCACCCTCGGTGCTGGTGAATTCCACCCGCAAGGGTAGCGCGTCGGCGGCGGGCTTCTCGAACGGTGGCGGCAGGCTGCTTACAACGCCGCGCAGCGAGGAATCGACCACTACGCGCTGCTGCCCTTCGCGCAGGCTGACAGTGGCGACGTAAAGGCTCGAGCCGGAAAGAAAACGGCGCAGCGGATGATCGAACAGCGGCCCGAGCGTCGCGGGCTGCGCTTCGCCGCGCGCCACGAACTCGAACGCGCCGCTCGGGCGCGTGCCCCCGACCACGCTGACGGAACCGCCGAAGATCTGGCCGCGGCCCTCGCGCACGGCAAAGCTCGATTCGGTGAAAGCGAGCTTGCCGCGAGCCTGCTCGAGCGGCGGCAGCGTGCGCGCCAGCACCAGCTCATTGCCCGTGAATTCGTACTCGCCGGCGACCTTGGCTGCCTTGAGCGCGTCGAGCGGCAGCTCGAGCTTCAGGCGCAGGTGGCCCTCGCCGGTGGCGCTCATCGCCTCGGTGAATCGCCCGGCGCTCGCGCGCAGCGGCGATTCCCGCAGGAACCTGAGGAACTCGGCGGTCGGCCCCTGTGCCTGTCCATTGACCAGCACGCGCGGCGTGCGCACGCCGAGCTCCGAGAGGCTCACTCTTACGTCGTGCAGGCTCGCGCCGAGCACGCTGGCGCTGCGCCCGGCGATGTCCAGGCGGTTGCGATCGAACGTGAGCTCGGCCTCGATGTCCTGGATACGCGGCCATTCGGGGGCGTACTGCAGCAGGCCCTTGTGCAAGCGCGCCTTGACCATGAACTGCCCGCGCGCCGGATCGGCGAACGGAAAGTCGTGCAGATCGCCCTTCAGCCGCAGCTCGACGTCGCTCGCGTACCCGGCGAGGATGCTGGTGACCAGCCACTGGCGCGGCCCCTCGCCCATCAGTGCGCCGAGCGGCAGGTAGTGCGCAAGGTTCCTGGCGTCGGCGCGGTTGATCACCGCGGAAAGGTCGATGCTGCCCGGGCCCTCGCCCTGGTAGGCGTAGCTGCCGAAAGCATTGCCGCTGAGATCGGCGTTGGAGAACGTGAGCGACGCCACCTGCACGCTCAACACACCGTTCTCGCGCCGCCAGTCGAGCTGCCCGTCGAGCGTGTCGAAGACCAGGCGCGGCTGCGGAAAGACGCGCGGCAGGTCGATCTCGGCGCCGCGCGCTTGCAGCCGCAGGCGCCCGCCGGCATCGGTCGCCTCGACGCTGCCGGCAAATTTGGCGAAGCCGGGCAGCGTCTCGCGCGGCTTGAGGCCGAGATCGAAGAAGCGGGCGCGCGCGCGGTACTGCGCCGGCGCCGCGATCGTCCCCTGCCATTCGAAGGCCAGGTCGCCGAGCTGGCCGCGCGGCTCGAGCTCGAACGCGAGCTTGCGCAGCTCCGCCGGCAGCGGCAGCGCCGCGGCGAAGTGCGCGAGCGGCGCGAGCTCGAGCATGTTCGCGCTCAACACGCCGCTTTCGGCCTTCCAGGCGAGCTGGAAATCCACCGGCGCGAGCGGCTTCCCGCCTTCCGGCGCCATCTCGAGCTTGCGCGCCGTCAGCCGATAGCCGTCGGCGAGCAGCTCGGCGTGCAGGCGGCCGCTGACCGACGCGAGCTCGAGCGCCGGCAGCTCTTCGCCCAGCGTCGACACGACGTTGGCGAGCGCCACGTCGGCGGTCGCCTGGCGCAGCGCGCCGTGCTCGATCTTGCCCCAGAGGCGCAGCGCGCCCTGGCCGCGCCGCAAGTCGATCGGGTAATCGAACCACGGCCGCCATGCCGCGAGATCGGTGTAGCCGAGCTCGGCGTAGAGCTGGCCGTCCCAGCCGCTGATTTGCGCCGCGCTTTGCCCGGTGAGCTCCGCGCGCAGCTCGACGGCCCTGCCGAGCGCCTCGGGCAGGCGACCCGTAAGTCCGAAGGAGTGGTGCTCGGCGCGGTTGGTGAGCCGCAGGTTGATCCCGGAAAGCATGAGCGGCGCGCCAGTGCGCTTTTCGTCGCGCCATTCGATCTCGGCGTTGCGGATCTGGATCTCTTTCTGGTCGAGCAGCCAGTCGCTCAAGCCGCCTTCTCCCGAGGCCGCCAGCTTCATGCCGGCGATGTACAGCACGCCGTTGGCGTCGCGCCGCATCGCCAGCCGCGGCCCTTCGATGCGCAGCGCGTGCAGCCGCAGCCCACCGTGCGCGAGCGAGCGCCATGAGAGAATGTTTTCCACCGAAGGCAGCACCAGCGCTTCGCGGCCTTCGGCGTCGTAGATGCGGACATCGGAAAGGTTGATCTGCGGCCGCAGCCCGAGCCATTCCGCGTCGATGCGGCCGATCTTCACCGGCTGCCCCACGGTGGCGGCAACTTGCGCGACGATTTCCGCTCGGTAGCGCTCGACCTGCGGCAGCAGCACGTAGCGCAGCACGAGCAGCGCCGCGGCTAGCGTGAAAAACGCAGCCCAGGCGAGCACTTCCAGGATTCGCCACAGTCGCTTCATGTTGGAATGGACGTTCAGGACCGCATTTTAATCCGCAATGTCGCAGGCAATTGATCTCGCATCGCTTTCCCGCTTCGCGGCGCGCGTGCTCGCGGCGCGGCCCGAGCTCGCCGCGGAACTCGCCAGGCCCGTGCCGTTCGCCCGGGCGGAGATGGCGCAGGCCCTTGAAGGGGCGAAAGGCGATGACGAAGCCGGCTTCAAGCGGCGCCTAAGGCGGCTGCGCGAGCGCGTCCTGCTGCGCGTGATGGCGCGCGACCTCATCGCGCGCGCATCGCTCGAAGAGGTATGCGCGACGATGAGCGATCTGGCCGAAGCGACGATCGGCGCCGCGCTCGACTGGCTCGGCGCCGCGGAGCTGGTGGTGGTCGGCATGGGCAAGCTCGGCGGGCGCGAGCTCAACGTCTCCTCGGACATCGATCTGGTGTTCCTGCATCCGGCTGCCGAGGGCGCGCACCGCTTCGAAGGCCCGGCGCGCCGGCTGATGCGGCTCCTGGCAGAGACCACCGAGGATGGCTTCGTATTCCGCGTCGACCTGCGGCTTCGCCCCTACGGCGAGTCCGGGCCGCTGGTCTGCAGCTTCGACTTCCTCGAATCCTATTTCGTCGAGCAGGGACGCGAATGGGAACGCTACGCCTGGATCAAGGCGCGCGCCGTGGCAGGAGAAATGAGCGGCGGCGGGCACGCGGAACTCGCGGGCATCGTGCGCTCGTTCGTGTACCGCAAATACATCGACTTCGCGATGCTCGACGCGATGCGGCGGCTGCATGCCGAGGTGCGGCGCGACGTCGAGCGCCGCGAGCTTGCCGATCACGTCAAGCTCGGCCCGGGCGGGATTCGCGAGATCGAGTTCGTCGTGCAAGCGCTGCAACTGGTCCGCGGCGGCCGCGACAGCGCGCTCACGGCGCGGCCGACGCTCGCGGTCCTCGACCTATTGGCACAGAGGAACCAGCTGCCGCCAGCGGCGGCGGCGGAACTGGGTCAGGCGTACGTGTTCCTGCGGCGTGTCGAGCACTGCCTGCAGTACCTCGACGACGCGCAGCGCCACGATCTTCCCGAGGACGCCGAAGATCGTGCGCGGGTGGCGCGCATGATGGGCTTTGCCTCCTGGCAGGCGTTCTCGACCGAGCTCGCCGGGCACCGCGCCAGGGTGTCAGCGCACTTCGGCAACACCTTCGCCGAGCGCGGCAACGACGATGAGTGGCCGCAGCACCCGCGCCTCGAGGCGCTGCGCGCGAGTCAGCGCTATGCCGCGCTGCCCGACGCTTCGCGCCGGCGGCTCGATCGCGTCGTGCCGGCGCTGGCGAAGGCCGCCGCGGCTACGCCGGATCCGGAGGCGACACTGGCACGCGGCATCGCGCTCCTTGAGGCGATCGCAAGCCGCGCCGCCTATCTCGCGCTGCTCGGCGAGCATCCCGATGCGCTCGAGCGCGTGGCGCGCATCATCGGCGCCTCGAGCTGGGCAGCGGAGTTCATCACGCGCCATCCGCTGCTCCTCGACGAGCTGCTCGACGACCGGCTGCTGTACGCGCCGGCCGAGCTCGCGGGCTTTGCGGCCGCGCTGCGCGAGCGACTGGCAGAGGCCGCGGGGGACACCGAGCGGCGCATGAACCTGCTGCGCGAGGCCCACCAGGCGCAAGTGTTTCGCTTCCTCGCACAGGATCTCGCCGGGCGCCTCACGGTCGAGGGGCTCGCCGATCACCTCTCCGCTTTGGCCGATTTGATCCTCGAGCTGACCATCGAGTGCGCCTGGGCGGACCTGCCGCGCAAGCACCGCGCCGGCGCGCCGCAGTTCGCCGTGATCGCCTACGGCAAGCTCGGCGGCAAGGAGCTCGGCTACGCCTCGGATCTCGACATCATCTTCCTCTACGACGACGCACACGAGGAGGCGATCGAGGTCTACGCGCGCCTCGCCCAGCGCATCAACACCTGGCTCACGAGCCGCACCACCTCGGGGGTGCTGTTCGAAACCGATCTGGAGCTGCGCCCGAGCGGCGCTTCGGGCCTGCTGGTCTCGTCGGTCGGCGCCTTCGAGCAGTACCAGGAGCGCAGCGCCTGGGTCTGGGAGCACCAGGCGCTCACCCGCGCCCGCTATAGCGCGGGGGAGGCGGCGATCGGCGGGGCCTTCGAACGCATCCGCAGCCGGATCCTCACGCGCGAGCGCGATCCAAAGGAGTTAGCGCAGGAGATCGCCGCGATGCGCGAAAAGCTGCACGCCGCGCATCCGAACACCAGCGGCCTGTTCGACCTCAAGCACGACCGCGGCGGCATGATCGACATCGAGTTCGCGGTGCAGTTCCTGGTGCTCGCACATGCGCACCGCCACCGCGATCTCACCGCCAACCCGGGCAACATCGCGCTCCTGAAGATCGCCGCGGGCCACGGCCTGATCGATGCCGAGCTCGCCGAGCGCTCGCGCGACGCCTACCGCGAATTCCGGCGGCTGCAGCACACGCTGCGGTTGAACGGGGCGCAGTACGCGCGCGTGCCGCACGAGCAGGTGGCGCGCCACGCCAACGCGGTCAAGGCCTTGTCGGCAGCGGTGCTGCCGCTCAGCCCGGCTTGACCTGGTGCGTTACCTCAGGCACGTCCGTGTCGCGCTGGCCGCGCCGGAGCTTTTCGCGCGCTGCTTCGGCGATCTCGCAATAGCTCCGGCGAATGCGGTCGAGCTCGTCGTCCTCCAGCTCCTCGAGGTCGAGCAGCACATTGTGGCCGCCCCTCGACAGCCTGATGAGCTCGTCCAGCTTCACCTGGATCGCCTCGGCGTCGCGGTTCTGCGTGTTCTGGATCAGAAACACCATCAGGAAGGTCACGATGGTCGTGCCGGTGTTGATGACGAGCTGCCAGGTATCGCTGAAGCCGAACAGCGGACCGGTGATCGCCCACACGGCGATCACCAGCGCCGCGATGGTGAAGGCCAGCGGGCGGCCGGCGGCCTTCGCGGTCGCCTTGGCGAAGCGCGTGAACCACGACCGGGGTCTTGTCGGCCTCATGTGCCCGACAGGTACAGCAATTTGAGTGCCGGGCCCCCGGGCTAGATGGCGTCGCGCTGCTTCTGCTTCTTCGTGCGCGCGGCTTCGGGCGCCCCCCGGCTCAACTCGGCGGCGAAGCCGCTCAGCGCCTCGATCACCGTGTCGCGCACCAGCGCGTAGAGCACGCGCTGGCCATCGCGGCGGCTCGCGACCAGCCCGGCGTTCTCGAGCACCGAGAGGTGGCGCGACACCGCCGGCGCGCTCATGGGGAAGTGCGCCACCAGCTCGGTGGTGGTCATTTCGGCCTGCGCCAGCCGGCGCAGCATCTGGCGCCGCGCGCCGGAGGCGAGCGCCTCGAAGATGCGGTCGGCGTGCATCGGCGGAAGCTTAACCCATTTGTTAATCGTTTAAACGGTTGCGATCGCTTCGCGCGCCGTTAGAATGCCGCGCCATGGCCCAAGGAAAGAAAGCACCGCGCGCCCCGGTATCGATGGCCGAGCGCGACGGCTGGATCTGGTACGACGGCAAACTGGTGCCGTGGCGCTCGGCGACCACGCACGTGCTGACCCATTCGCTGCACTACGGCCTCGCGGTGTTCGAAGGCGTGCGCGCCTACCAGACGGCGATCGGCACCGCGATCTTCCGGCTGCAGGAGCATACCGATCGCCTGCTGGCCTCGGGGCACATCTACATGATGAAGATCCCGTTCACCCGCGAGCGGCTGATGCAGGCGCAGCTCGAGGTGGTGCGCGCGAATCAGCACGCGGCCTGCTACATCCGGCCGATCGCGTTCTACGGCTCGGAGAAGATGGGCGTATCGCCGATCGGCGCCAAGGTGCATGTGGCGATCGCCGCCTGGCCCTGGGGGGCCTACCTCGGACCCGACGCGCTCTCCAAGGGCATCCGCGTCAAGACCGCCTCGTATGCGCGCCATCACGTCAATGTCACCATGGCGCGTGCGAAGATGTCGGGCACGTATCCCAATTCGGTGCTCGCCACCCTGGAAGCGACGCAACACGGCTACGACGAAGGCTTGCTGCTCGATGTCGACGGCTTCGTCGCCGAAGGCGCGGGCGAGAATATCTTCATCGTCAAGGACGGCAAGATCTGGGAGCCCGAGCTCACCTCGGCGCTGACCGGCATCACGCGCTCTTCGGTGATCGAGCTTGCCACCGAGCTCGGCTACGAGGTGCGCGCCAAGCGCCTGACGCGCGACGACGTCTACATCGCCGACGAGGCGTTCTTTACCGGCACCGCCGCCGAAGTGACGCCGATCCGCGAGCTCGACGGCCGGCAGATCGGCGCCGGCAAAGCGGGGCCGGTGACCAAGGCGATCCAGAAGGCATTCTTCGACGTCGTGACCGGCAAGGACCGCAAGCACCGCAGCTGGCTCACGCCCGTGAAAACCAAGGGCAAATGACGGCCGATACCGCCAAGCAGGTCGATATCACGGAGAAGGAATTGCCGCTGCACTGCCCACTGCCCGGGGCGCCGCTGTGGTCGCGCCATCCGCGCGTGTTCCTCGACGTCGCCAAGGAAGGCGAGACGCGCTGTCCCTACTGCGGCACGCTCTACGTTTACAAAGGGGCACCGGTTAAAGGACACTGAGGGGACACTTCACCCCCGTGGCCCGCATTCTCGTTGTCGCACCCAACTGGATCGGCGATGCGCTCATGGCGCAGCCGCTGCTTGCGCGCCTGCGCGAAAAACGTCCCGGCATGCAGCTCGATCTCTTGGCGCCCGAATGGGTGGCACCGGTGGCGCGCCGCATGCCGGAAGTCGACCAAGTGATCACGGCGCCGTTCCGCCACGGCGCGCTGCAGTTCGCCAGCCGCTGGAAGCTCGGCCGCGCGCTCAAGGCGCGCGGCTATCGCCAGGCGATCGTGCTGCCGAACAGCTGGAAGGCGGCGCTGGTGCCCTTTTTCGCCGACATTCCGCTGCGCAGCGGCTACGTCGGCGAGTCGCGCTACGGACTGCTCAACCTGCTCTACCGCGGCGGCGACAAGGCGATGCGGCAGCACTACGCGCGCCTCGCCGAGGCACCGGGGCAGGAGCCGAGCCAGCCGCTGCCCGAGCCGCGCCTGCGCGTCGATGCGCCGCAGGCCGCGGCGACCCGCGCGCGTTTCGGCATCGCAGGCCGCTATATCGTGCTTTGCCCCGGTGCGGAGTACGGCCCGGCCAAGCGCTGGCCGTTTTTCGCCGAGCTGGCGGCGCGGCTCGATACTGCGGTGGTGCTGCTCGGCTCGCCGAATGATGCCGGCGCCGCCGCCGGCATCGGCGGCCGCAACCTCATCGGCAAAACCACGCTCGACGAGGCGATCGATATCATCGCCGGCGCCGAGCGCGTGGTGAGCAACGATTCGGGCCTGATGCACGTCGCCGCGGCGCTCGGCCGCCCGCTGCTCGCCCTGTTCGGCTCCTCGAGCCCCGAGAAGACGCCGCCGCAGCCGGGAAGCTCGCGCGTGCTGTGGCTCAAAATCGAATGCAGCCCCTGCTACCAGCGCGAATGCCCGCTCGGGCATTTCCGTTGCATGCGCGAGCTCTCGGTGGAACGGGTACTCGCGGAGCTGGCCGCGCCATGAGCGGCCGGAATTTTCCGACGGCGCAGGACGCCGAGAACGCCTTCTACCAGGCGCTCGAGCGCTGCGACCTCGAAGGCATGATGGCGGTGTGGGCCGAGGACGAGGACGTCGTCTGCGTGCACCCGGCCGGCCCGCGGCTCACCGGCCAGGACCAGATCCGCGAGAGCTGGGCGCGCATCTTCTCCGGCGGACCGCGCGCCCGGGTTCACATCACCAACCAGGTGGCGATCAGCGGCATGATGCTCGCGGTGCACAGCGTGCACGAGAATTTCTCGATCGAGGGCCAGGCGCGCGGCGACGTTCGGCCTGCCATGACCGTGGCGACCAACGTCTACCTGCGTACTGCGGCGGGCTGGCGCATGATCGTGCACCATGCCTCGCCGGCGCCCGCCGCGCAGACGCCGGCTGCGCCGCGCGAAACGCCGCCCAAGCTGCTGCATTGATCGGTCACCTGCAGACCATCGCGGCAGTGCTGTTTCCACCGCCGCCAATCGTCTTCGAACGCTGCCGCTGGGAGACGCCCGACGGCGACTTCATCGACGTCGACTTTGCCGGCGAGCCTCACGCGCCGCGCCTCATGGTGCTGCTGCACGGGCTCGAAGGATGCTCGGACAGCCACTACGCGCGGCGGCTCGCGCGTGCGCTGCCCGCGTCGGGCTGGCGCATCGCGATTCCGCACTGGCGCGGCTGCTCCGGCGAGCCCAACCGCAAGCCGCGGGCTTATCACTCCGGCGACAGCGCCGAGCTCGACTGGATCCTGCGGCGCTTCGCCGGGCCGGTCGACGCCATCGGCATCTCGCTCGGCGGCAACGTGCTCCTCAAATGGCTCGGCGAACAAGGCGCGGCCGCGACGCCGCTCGTGCGGCGCGCCGCGGCGATCTCCGCGCCGCTCGACCTCGCCGCGGCCGGGCGCGCGCTAGACCGCGGCCTCAACCGCCTGCTATACACACGGATGTTCCTCTCCACGCTGAAACCGAAATCGCTGGCGCAGCTCGAGCGCTTCCCGCGCCTGTTCGACCACACTCGGCTGCGCCGCGCGCGCAGCTTTCGCGAGTTCGACGACACCTATACCGCGCCGCTGCACGGCTTTCGCGACGTCGACCACTATTGGACCTCGTCCTCCAGCGGTCCCTGGCTCGAGCGCATCCACGTGCCCACGCTGGTCATCAATGCGCGTAACGACCCGTTCCTGCCGGAACCGGCGCTCGAGGCGGCCGCGGCCGGTGCGGCGAGCTGCGTATTGCTAGAATTCCCGCGCACCGGTGGCCATGTCGGCTTTCGCGGCGAGTGGCTGGCCCAGCGCCTGATCGAATTCTTCCGCACGTGAAACTTCCCGCAGAGATTTTCCGCACCTACGACATCCGCGGCGTCGTCGGCAACAGCCTGACGCCAGCGGTCGTGCGCGAGATCGGGCGCGCGCTCGGCTCGCTCGGGCGCGAGCGCGATGCTCCCACTTTTGCGGTGTGCCGCGACGGCCGGCTCTCGGGTCCGGAGCTGGTCGCGGCGCTCACCGAGGGCATCACCGCCGCCGGCGCCAACGTGATCGATGTCGGCATGGCGCCAACGCCGATCGCGTACTTCGCCGCGCACCACCTCAACTGCGGCAGCTGCGTCGCGGTGAGCGGCAGCCACAACCCGCCGCAATACAACGGTCTGAAGATGGTGGTCGCCGGCACCACCCTGTATGGCGACGACATCCAGCAGCTGAAAACCCGGATTGAGCGCGGCGAGCTCAAGTCCGGATCGGGTAAGCGCAGCGAGGCGAACGTGCTCGACGCGTACGTCGAGCGCATCACAAGCGACGTCAAGCTCGCGCGGCCGATGCGCATCGCGGTCGATTGCGGCAACGGTGTCGCCGGGATGCTGGCACCGCGCCTGTATCGACAGCTGGGCTGCGAGGTGACGGAGCTCTACTGCGAGGTCGACGGGCGCTTCCCGAATCACCATCCCGACCCGGCCCAGCCGGAGAACCTGGCCGACCTCATCAAGACCCTGAAGAGCGGCGACGCCGAGCTCGGCCTCGCCTTCGACGGCGACGGCGACCGCCTCGGCGTCGTCACCAAGGACGGCGAGATCATCTTCGCCGACCGCCAGCTGATGCTGCTCGCGAAGGACGTGCTGTCGCGCAATCCCGGCGCGGAGATCATCTACGACGTGAAGAGCACCCGGCTGCTGGCGCCCTGGATCGAGCGCCACGGCGGAAAACCGCTCATCTGGAAAACCGGCCACTCGCTCATCAAGGCGAAGCTCAAGGAGACCGGCGCGCTGCTGGCCGGCGAGATGTCGGGCCACACCTTCTTCAAGGAGCGCTGGTACGGCTTCGACGATGCGTTGTACGCCGGGGCCAGGCTGCTCGAGCTCCTGTCCAAAGAGGCCGATGCGAATCGCCTGTTGAAAAGCCTGCCAAACGCTCCCTCGACCCCGGAGCTGCACTGGAAGCTCGCCGAGGGCGAGCCGCACGCGCTGGTCGCCCGATTGCAGGCGGCGCGCCCCTTTCCGGGGGCGGCGCGGGTCATCACCATCGACGGCGTGCGCGCCGAGTACGCCGACGGGTTCGGCCTGGCGCGCGCCTCGAACACCACGCCGGTCGTCGTGCTACGCTTCGAAGGCGATGACGACGCCGCCCTCCGGCGCATCCAGGACGAATTCCGCCGCGCGCTGCAGCCGCTCAAGCCCGATGCGCCTCTTCCTTTCTAGTTGCCTACTGATGATGAGCCTGGACGCCATGGCCTGCCCGAGCCTGTTCGATCGATCTTTCGAAACGATCCACGAGAAACCCCAGTCGCTTTGCGAATACGCCGGCAAGGTGGTGCTGGTGGTGAATACCGCGAGCGAGTGCGGCTACACGCCGCAATACGAGGGCCTCGAGGCGCTGTACCGCAAGTACCGGGCGCGCGGCCTGGTGGTGCTCGGCTTCCCGATGAACGACTTCGGCGGGCAGGAGCCCGGCTCCAACCAGGAGATCGCGGCGTTCTGCGTCAATCAATACGCCGTCGACTTTCCGGTGTTTTCGAAAAGCAGCTTGAAAAGCAATGCTTTCTTCTCCGACCTGACCAAGGCGACCGGCAAGGCGCCACAGTGGAACTTCCACAAGTACCTGGTGGATCGCGCCGGCAAGCAGGTGCTCAGCTTCGACACGCGGGTCGAGCCGAACCATCCGAAGCTGGTGGCGGAAATCGAGCGCCTGCTCTCCGCCCCCTAGGGAACGGCGAGCGGCGCGGCGGCGCTACTTCGCGGTCTGCTTGTCGTGCTTCTCGCGGTAGATGCGGCGGCTCTCGCGGTCCTGCGCCTTCTCGATCTGGCGCCGCTCCTTCGCCGTCACCTTGCCGTCGGCGGTCGCCTTGGCTTCCATCTTATCCACCCGCGCCTGGCCTTTTTCAAGGCGCGCGGCTTCCCGCGGCGTGAGGGCGCCCGACTTCTCGCCCTGCTCGATGCGCCGTTCCTGGTTTGCCTCGCGCCGGTCGATGCGCTTGGTGCTATCGGTCTGCGCCCATGCCGGAAGAGCGAAGGCGCATGCGACGGCTGCGACAAGAATGTTCTGAATTTTCACGGATCTTCTCCTTTGAAGGTTTCCTACCCTTCCTGAAACGTCGCAGGCCGCGGTGCGACGACGTCGATTTGTAACCGGTTGTTGCTAGCGGGTCGCGCCGGAGCGCAACAGGGCGTTGCCCCGGGTCACTGCGGCATTCAGCGCGTCGAGCGTGGTCTTGCGACCGCTCCAGACCTGCTCGAGTTCCTCGTTGACGATGTCGCGAATGCGCGACAGCGCGCCAAGGCGGATGCCGCGCGTATCGCGCGTCGGGCTCTTGAGCAGCAACTGGCGCACGGCCACCTCCTGGCCGGGGTGCGCCGCGTAATAGCCCTGTGCGCGGGATAACTCGTAGGCTGCCTGCGTCAGCGGCAAGTATCCCGCGCGCTGGTGCCATTCCGCCTGCACGTCGGTGCGCGACAGGAAGGCGAAGAAGCGCGCTACGCCCGCGTATTCCGCCCGCGGGCGGCCGGCCATCACCCACAGGCCCGCGCCGCCGGCGAGCGTGTTCTGCGGCGCGGCGCGGAAATCGTCGAAATACGGCAGCGGCGCCACGACGACGCCGAAGGCCGCGCGGACGCGCAATGCCTCGTAGCTCGAAGAGTCCGACACCAGCACCGCGCACTCGCCGCTGGCGAAGCGCATTTCGGCCTCGTGCTCGCGTCCGGTGTAGGTGAAGTAGCCGGATTTCTGCCACGACGCGAGCATCGCCACCCAGCGCACCATCAGCTGGCCGTTGAACGAGAGCTGGACGTTGCCGCCCGCCATGCCGTTGTCGCGCGTGGCGTAGGGCTCGGCATGCCAGGCGCTCATGTTTTCGAGCATGGTCCAGGCGGGGCGCGAAGTCGTCAGCCCGCAGGCCTGGCCGGCCTCGATCAGCGCACCGAGCGTGCCGGCCATTTCGTACCAGGTGCGCGGCGCGGCCGAGGGGTCGAGGCGCGCGCGCAGGAACGCCTCGCGATTGAAGTAGAGCACCGGCGTCGACGCGTTGAGCGGCAAGGCCAGCAGGCGGCCTTGCGCGTCGCCGAACGCACCCGCCACGCCTGGCACGTACTTGTCGGCCGCGAGCGGCACGCCCGCCTCTGCCATCACCTGCCACAGCGGACGCACTACGCCCTTGCGCGAGAGCAGGTCGGCGGCGCCCGACTCGTCCATCTGCACGATGTGCGGCGGCTCGAGCGCGGCGAGCGCGGTGCCGAGGGTCTGGTCGTGGCTTGCCTGCCGGACGAGGACCACCCGCCACTCGGACTGCGAGGCGTTGAAGCGCGCCGCCAGGCGCTCGAACTCGGATCGCTGCTCGCCGCTCATCGCATGCCACAGGCGGATATCCGTCGCCGCACGCGCAGGCCAGGCAGCGCAGGCGGCTAGCGCTGCGAGGAGAAGCGTTTTCCGCATTGGGCGCCGAGTATATAGTCCGCCCGATATGGCTGCTATTCACGAACTGACCGCGCGCGAGCTCGCCGGTGCCTACGCACGCAGCGAGCTCTCGCCGGTGGAAGCCGTGCGCGCCTCGCTCGCGCGCATCGAGGCCTGGGAACCGCGCATCAACGCCCTCTACCGGATCGACCGGGAGGGCGCGGCAACGCAGGCGAGCGCCGCTGCGGCGCGCTGGCGCTCGGGCCGGCCGCTCTCCCCGCTCGACGGCGTGCCGGTGACGGTGAAGGAAAACATCGCCACGCGCGGCCACCCCTCGCCCATCGGCACGCGCGCCAATGAGGATGCCGGGCCCGAGCCGGCGGATTCACCGCCGGCTGCGCGCTTACGCGAGGCGGGCTGCGTCATTCTCGGCAAGACCACCATGCCCGATTTCGGCATGCTCTCTTCGGGCCTGTCGAGCCTGCACGGCATCACGCGCAACCCCTGGCGCCTGGACCGCAATCCCTCGGGCTCGAGCTCCGGCGCCGCTGCCGCCGCGGTCGCCGGCTACGCGCCGCTGCACGTCGGCACCGACATCGGCGGCTCGGTGCGGCTGCCGGCGGCGCACTGCGGCCTCGTCGCCCTCAAGCCCTCGCTCGGCCGCGTGCCGATCGTGCCGCCCTACCTCGGCCGTGTCGCCGGACCGATGACCCGCACGGTGGCCGACGCCGCCGCGCTGATGAACCTGTTGTCGCGACCGGATGCGAGAGACTTCATGTCCTTGCCGTTTCAGGCAATCGATTTTTCACCGCGGGAAAAACCGAAAGGCCTGAAGATCGGATTCCTGGCCGACATGGGCGTCGGACTCGCCGTGCATCCCGAGGTGCGCGCCGCCGCCGAAGCCACCGCCACCGCGCTTGCCGGCGCCGGCTGCGCTGTCGAGTCGATCCGCTCCTTCCTCACGCCGGAAATGCTCGACGGCATGTGCCGCTTCTTCGAGGCGCGCTCGCACAACGATTTCCTGCAGCTGCCGCCGGCGCGGCGCGCCAAGGTGCTGCCGTTCATTGCCGAGTGGTGCAGCTGGCGCGCCGCGCGCTTTAGCGGGCGCGACGTGATGCAGGCCTATACTGAGGTAATGGCGATGCGCGAGGCCGCGGTCGCCGCCACCGCGCCCTACGATTTCCTGCTCTCGCCGGTCTCGCCGATCCTCGCCTACGAAGCCGATCTGCCGGCCCCCGGCAACGACGCGCACGACGCCCTGCCGCACATCGCCTTCACCGTGCCCTGGAACATGTCCGAGCAGCCGGCGGCCTCGGTGAACTGGACTTTTTCGAAGGACGGCCTGCCCATCGGCATCCAGCTCGTCGGCCGGCGCTTCGACGACGCCGGCGTGCTCTCGCTTGCCGCCCTGGTCGAGACGCTGCGCCCCGCGCAGCGGCGCTGGCCGGAACCCTTAAACTAGCGGGTCATGGACCGCCTCGACGCCAACGCCGTCGCCCTCCCCGGCATCGAGGTGCGCGTAATCGAACGTTGCACGTCCACAAATACCCTTCTTCTAGGCGACAAGACCGCCGATGGCATCCTGCTGGCAGCCGAAGAGCAGACCGCTGGCCGCGGCCGGCGCGGACGCCGCTGGCAAAGCGCGCGGGGCGCGGGGCTGACGTTCTCGCTCGCGCGCGCGGTCCGGCGCCCGGTGCGCGAGCTGGCGGGGCTGTCGCTCGTCGCGGGCGTCGCCGTGGCCCGGGCGCTGCGCACGCTCGGCGTGGCGCGCGCGGCGCTCAAGTGGCCAAACGACATCCTGGTCGGCAGCGCCAAGCTGGGCGGGATCCTGGTGGAGACGCGCGGCGCCGGCGAGACGCTGCGCGCGGTGATCGGCGTCGGCCTCAACTGCCGGCGCGATTCGAGCCTAGTAGTGCGGCTGGGACGGCAGGTGGCTTTTCTGGATGAATTCATGGAAGTGAAGAGCAGGAATGCCATTCTGGAGAAAATCGCGCTGGCGCTACTCGAATCCCTGGAGGTTTTCGAATCGAAAGGCCTCGAGCCGCTGCGGCGCGAATGGGAGGCGATGGACGCGCACGCAGGACAGCGCATGCGAGTGAGGCTCGCCGACGGCCGGGTGGTGACCGGGATTTCGGCAGGACTCGCGGAGGACGGCGGCCTGCGCCTCAACACGAAGCGCGGCGTGCGGGCGGTGCGCAGCGGCCGCGTCGTATCTGCACGAGCGGCGCAAGCGCCGCGTTCCCGGCCCGCATGATCCTCGCCATCGACGCCGGCAACTCGCGCGTGAAGTGGGGCTGGCACGACGGCTCCGCCTGGTCGAGCATCGCCACGGTGTCGCTGATCGAATTCGCCGCCTCGAGCGACCACATCAATCCCTTCTCGGTCACGCACGATGACCCCGAGCGCATCATCATCTCCAACGTCGCCGGCGACGGCGCGCGCGAGCTGCTGGTGAACTGGACCAGCATCTTCGACGCCGCGCCGCTGTGGCTCAAGGCGGATGCCGAGGGTTGCGGCGTCACGAACCGCTACGAGCGCCCGGAGACGCTGGGATCCGACCGCTGGGCGGCGCTGATCGCCGCGCGCGCGGCGCACCACGGAGCCTGCCTGGTGGTGAACGCCGGCACCGCGACCACCGTCGACATGCTGGCGGCCGACGGCAGCTTCCTCGGCGGCGCGATCCTGCCGGGCGTGGAGCTGATGCGCTTCGTGCTGCACGAGCACACCGGCCGCCTGCCGATCCAGCAGGGCGTACTGCGCGAGATGCCGCGCAACACGCTGGACGCGATCGAGACCGGCTGCCGGCACGCGCAGGCCGGCGCCGTCACGCGCCTGTACCGCGAGTTCGCGAAAAGCGCGGGCGCGCCGCTGTGCCTGGTCGGCGGCGGCGCCGGGCAACTGCTGATGGACGAGCTCGAGATGCCGCGCCGCTACATCGAGAACCTGGTGCTCGACGGCCTGGCGCGCATCGCGCTCGACGTGAAAGCGGTAGTGAAGTGAGGGCGTTCTTTCTGGTGCTGCTGGCGGTCAACGTGGCGTTCTTCGCCTGGGCGCACTACGTTTCGCCGCCCGAGGCCGCCGCCGACCCGTCGCCGCTCGCGCGCCAGATCGAGCCGGCAAAGCTGAAAATCGTCTCCGCCAAGGACCTGCCGCCCCCGGCGCCGGCCAAAGCGGCCGCGGCGCCGGTGCCGGCTCCGGCTCCGGTGGCGACCAAGTGCATGGAATGGGGCAGCTTCACGGTAGCCGATGCGCCGCAAGCCGAAAAGCGCCTCGAGCCCCTCGGCACGCGCGTCGCGCAGCGCCACACCGAGGAAACCGCCGCCTGGTGGGTGTTCATCCCGCCGCAACCCAATCGCAACGCCGCGATCCGGAAGGCTGCGGAACTCAAGGGCCTCGGCATCGAGGACTACTTCGTGGTGCAGGAGGCGGGCGCCAACCGCTGGGCGCTCTCGCTCGGCGTGTTCCGCGCCGAGGAAGCGGCGAAAGCGCGCCTCGCGGCGTTGCGCAAGCAGGGCGTGCGCAGCGCCCAGGTCGGCCCGCGCGAGACCATCGTGCCCAAGATCTGGCTGCAGGTGAAAAACGTCGATGCGGCGCTGGAAGCGAAGCTGAAGGACGTGGTGCAGGAAATCGAAGGCAGCGAACTGAGGATCTGTCCCTAGCCGATGGGATGGGTGCCGCCGGCGATATGCTGCGCCACCAGCGACAGCAGCCGATCGGCGCGCACCGGCTTGGTGACATAGCCTACGGCGCCGAGCGCCTTGCCGCGGTGGTCGCCCTCCTCCACCGAAGTGAGGAAGATCACCGGAATCGACGGCAGCGACTTGTCGGCCTTGAGCGCCGCCACGAACTCGAAGCCGTCCATGTGCGGCATGTTGACGTCCGAGATGATCAGGTCGGGCGGGCTGCGCAGCACCATGTAGCCCGCGACGATGGCGTCCTCCGCGACGCTGACGTTGTAGCCCGCGGAGCTCAAGTGCAGCCGCAGCAGCTCCCGGATGCTCTCGTCGTCGTCCACGATCAGGATGGAGGCGGCCATGGGAGATGGTCGGGGCGCGGGTCCGCGGACCCGGACGTCACTTCTTCGTCGTCTTCGGGGCCCGTGGTTGCGGCGCTGAGCCCGGCGCATACGGGCCGAGCGGCGCCTCGGCGGGAACCGGCTTCACTTCCGCGCCGGGCGCGGTCGATTGCGGCTCGCCCTGGTTGCGCGGCGGCAGCACGCCCGCCTTCGGATAGCCGGCGGCGTCGAGAGTGCGGTGGTAGGCGCCCGACTCGAAGCCTTTCTGCACCGTCGCGCCCACGATCATCGACGGCACGGAATTGCTGCCCACCGCCTGTTTGAGCTCCTCCAGCTTCTGTTCGTTGTTGACGAAGACCTCGCTGAACGGGATGCCGCGCGCGTTGAGGAGCTTGCGCGCTTCGTCGCAGGCCTCGCAGCCCTCGCCGGTGTACAGGGTGACCGGGAAGCTCTTGCGTGCCAGCTGCAGCGCGTAGGGCTCGGGCGCGGCGGCCGGCGCGGACTCTGCCGGGGCTGCGGGCGCCCCGCGCGGCTGGACCTGCTTTGCGCCCGGCGGCGGCGGCGTGTCGGTGACGTGCAGGCGGCCCTTCTCGTCGGTCCAGCGGTACATGGTCTGCGCCGCGGCGGCGACAGCGCCCACGGCGAGCATCCAAGCGAGTACGGCGCGCTTCATGGGGAGATGATACCGCAAGGCACAGAGGGCGGAATTGCGGGGTGGTGCTGCTGGCCCGACTCGAACGGGCGACCTACTGATTACGAATCAGTTGCTCTACCAACTGAGCTACAGCAGCGCGGGAACTGCGGATTATACGCTGCCGCCTTCGCGCCGCCCCGCGCTAGACTGCGCGTCATGCCGCGCGCCACCGTGAAAAAATCCCGCCGCAAAGTACTCGCGCTCGGCGCGTCCGCGCTGGCGTTTCCGTTTCTGGCTGGCGTCGGCCTGGCGCAGCGCGCAAAGCGCGCGGTGCGCATCGTCCCGGCGCCGAAAGCCACCGAGACGAGCCTGCCCTGGATCGCCGCGCAGTCCGGCATCTTCACCGAGCTGGGCCTCGAAGCGAAGTTTCCGTCCACCGCGCCCGACGGCGCCGCAGCGCTCGCCGCGCTGTTCGACGGCAGCGCGGATCTCGCCTATGCCGGCATCGCGCCCCTCGCGCAACGCAGGCTTGCCGGCGACGACCCGGTATTCGTCGCGACCGTTCTCGAGCCGAACAAGGGCGGATTCCTCGTCGCGGCACCGGCGATCCGCGAGCCGCAGCTTCTCGCCGGCATCCGCGTCGGCGTCCTGAGCCGGGACGGGCCGAGCGCGCAGGCGGCAAGCGCGGTGCTCGAGCGCGCGGGGGCGACGGCGACCCTGGTCGTGCACGACAGCTTCGACACGATCTACGCCGCGCTCGCGGCGGGCGCGATCGACGCCGGCTGGCTGCCGGTGGATCTGAGCTTCAAGGGTCGCGCAGCGAACAGCTGGAATGCGTTCGAGGGCGTGCGCCTCACGCTGCCCGGCGGCTACGCCACCAGCCGGCGCCTGGTGGCCAAGGATCGCGGCGTGGTCGAGGCGATGGTGAAGGGCATTGTCACGGCAATTCACTATTTCAAGACGCAGCCGCAAGAGGTCGCCGCGCTGCTGCAGCGGCTGCTTGGCGTGGAGCGGGCGATCGCCGCGGACTTGCAGGCCTTCTACGCGCCGCTATTCCTGCAGGCGCCCGCGCCCAGCCTGTATTTCGGCCTGCCGGCGCTGCGCGCTTCGCTGCAGTCGCGCTACCCGGCGGCGGCGAGGCTGCAGGCCAGCGACCTCATCGACGCTTCGCTCGTCGAGGCTCTGTCGACGAGCGGCTATATCACACGGCTTTACGCCGGGACCCGCTAGTTACTCGATCTTGCGGTACCAGTAGGAGCGCACGCGCGCTTCCAGCTTCAGGCCGGGCGGGTTCAGGCAAATCGTGCCCGAGCACACTCCCATCTGCTTCTTGCCGTCGATATCGACGATCAGCGGTACCGGCGAGGGCAGGAAGCCGCCGCCGGCGACCTCCAACGAGCGATTCACCGTGGTCAGCCCGCTGGTGGCGTTGAGGTTGGTGGTCGCGGTGGCATCGGTGAAGCTCACCAGGTACTGGCGCGCGATGCCGAGGTTGTTGCTGCAGGCGCCGCCGCCGGCGCTGGCCGAGGGCTGGTTGGTGTTGAAGAACGTGGTGCCGGAGATCGTGGTCGCGGTGCCGACGTCCTTCTCGCCCGGGCCGAGGGTGAGCTTCCAGCCGGGCGCGGCGAGCAGTGCCGCCTGCGCGGCCGCCAGCGCCGCGCTGCCGCCGGCACACACCGTGGTGTCCTGCAGGCAGTTCGAGGTGGCGTCGAACAGGCCGTTTGGGTTGGTGGAGGCGTCGAAGCTGGCGTCGAGGATGGTCGCCTGCCCGGTCGCGTCCAGCCCTACTTTGCGATCCTTCAGCATGTAGAAGCGATCGGTGACCGTGGCGTCGAACGGGTGCTCGCGGTCGCCGCTGCCCAACAGGACCGCGTCGAACTTGCCGTTGTCGTCGCTGCCGAACACGACATCGGGTGTGAACAGGAACTTGCGCTTCTGGGCCAGCGTCGTGCCCGATAGCGACGCGAGCTTGGTCACCACCCAGCTCGCGGGCGTGGCGTTGTCGACGTCGACACGCCAGACGTTGCCGCCGGTATCGACCGCGTAGACGCGGTCAGCGTAGCCCGTCAGCAGCGGCTGGATGTTCTCCCGGCCCGGCAGCGTGCGCGTGCTGTCGCGGTCGCGGTTGAGCAACACCACGTCGGCGGCGATCGAGTAATCCATGCCCGAAACCTCCGTGTCCGCGCCGCTGCCGACTCCGCCGAAGCGGAACAGCAGGTTGCCGTTGATCGCGTCGACGATGAAGATGCCGCGCCCCATCGAGCGGTTGACGACGGTGGCGGTGGTGCCGCTATAGGTGCAGGAGCCGGTCGAGTTGAAGACCACCGAGCCGCCGGTCTGCGCCGTGACGCTGGTGGCGGTACTCGCCGTGACCAGGCAGGGCTGGAAATCCTCGACGTTCGGGTCGTAGCCGGCGCCGAAGATCAGCACCGGGTTGGCGTAGGCGCGCAGGAAAGCCACCTTCGGCTCGGACCAGGTCTGTCCCAGCTCCGCGAAGCCGGTGTCGCAACCGGTGTTGTTAGTGAGATTCGGGCAGCCCCGCTTCCACATGAATTTCGGCGTCGCCGGGTCGCTGATGTCGAGTGCGTAGAGGTAGCGCCCGCCGCGCCGCATGCCGACGAACAGGTAGACCTTGTCGCCGTCGCTGGCGATGATCTTGCCATCGGTGTTGGCGTCGAGGGTGTAGACGCCGATCGGGCCGTCGAAGTAGTAGTCGCGCGGCGACGCGGTGGCGCTCGCCGTGCCGATGATCGGCGAATTGTCGCGCAAGCGCTTGAGCTTGTTGAAGGACTCGGGCGCGACGAAGCCCCAGATCTCGGTGCCGCCGTTGGAGGCAAAGCCCCCCTGCACCGCGTGCAGGATGCCGTCGTTGCTGCCGTAGATGGCGAAGATGTCGTTGTCGCCGGTATTGCTGCCGCCCGCTCCGCCGCGGTTGTAGTTGATCACCGCCGGCCGCGAATGCAGCACGTCGCCGTGGACCGAAGTTCGCACGTCGGTCAGTCGCGGGGTCGTGCCCACCGAAGTAGACGAGCTGCAGGGGAAGTACGGCGAGCCGGTGCAATCGTTGTTTTCATTCTCGTTGTTGTCCTGGCCGCGCACCCAGTTGATGATGGCGGTGCGCGCCACGGGGTCGCCGGCAGTCTGGTTGGCCGCGGTGATGGTGCCGGTGGCGTTGGTCTGGCTGGTGATCGAAATCACTGTGACAGTCTTGGCGGAGAAAATCGTCCCCGTGCCGGTGATGGCGCGCTGCAGGCAGGCCGAGCTGCCGGCGCCGCAGGAGTTGGCGATGCTGCGCGAGATCGAGCCCGCCGCGGTGATCGTCGCTCCCGTGGCCGGCCGCGCGGCGTTGACCACGCCCTCGTTGAGGAAGGAGAACTGGTTCAGGTTCGCGGCGGTGCCGATGGTTCCCGTCCAGGTGCCGTCGTAGGCAGGGACCCCGCTGCCGCTGATGGTGAACGTCTGCGTGCTGCCCGCGGCACAGCCCAGCGGAGCCGAAGCCGTGACCTTCGCGGTGTCCTGGGTCGCCTGCCCGCCGCTGGTCGGGTGGACGATGGATAAAATGTTGAGCGTGCCGCCGCCGCACTTGGTGATGGTGGAGCTGGCGGTGAGGGCCGGAGTCGAGACCAAGGTCATGGTCGCCGGCGTGACTGCGCTGACGTACGGCGGCGTGTAGTCGAAGGACGTGGCGGTGACGTTGCTGATGGTGAAGGTGCCGTTGTAGCTCGATGGCGTGGCGCCAGCGATGGTGATCGCCTGGCCAGCAGTGAACGGAATGCTGCCGCTCGCCGCCGAGAAAGTGGCGACATACCCGTTGTTGGTGTGCGTCAGGCTGGTGGCGTTGATGGTGACACCGGACTTCGACACCAGGATGTTGGTCGCGCCACTGCATCCGCTCGGCGCCAAGGTGAGCGTCGCGTCGGTCGTCTGGGCAGATCCCAGCGTGTAGGTGAAGGAGCTGGCGCCGGTGACGGTGACGGTCGCCGTCGTGCTGTATGCGGATGGCGAAGCGCAGCTGATGGTGACGGAGTCACCGGTCGCGAAGCTGTGCGGCGCGGTCGTCGTCGCCTGCGCCAGCGTGCTGCTGCCCGAGAGCGCCGAGCCCGTTGTGTAAGTGAAGGTGTCGGCGGACGTGACCGTGATCGCCTTGTTGGTGACGTTGAATTCGCTCGGCGTCGCCCCGCTGATGGTGATCAGGTTGCCGGTGGTATAGCCGTGCCCGGGCAGGCTGACGGTCGCCGCGGTAGCAATGCCCGAAATGGCCGTGACCTGCTTTTGGCCGACGACCGTCTGCCCGCTCGAGGCCGCCACGACCGCCGCCGACAGCGTGTAGGTGAAGCTGTTGGCATCCACCTTGGTGACGGTGGCGCCGGTGACGTTGTATCCCGCCTGCGTCGAGCCGCTGACGGTGAGCAGGTCTCCGGTATTGAGGCCGTGGGCGTTCGCCGCCACTGTAGCCGTATTGCCCGCCGGCGAAGAAGGCAGCGTGTACGAGAAGTTGTTGACATCAATGACCGTGATCGCATAGCTGCCGTTGTAGGTCGCGGGCGACGCGCCGGAGATCACCACGATGTCGTTAGTGGCGAAGCCGTGCAGGGCGGACGTCGCGAGGGCGGTAGTGCCGACGCTGGTGAGCGAAGTCACGCTCTTGGTCAGCAGCGCGCCGAGCGCCGCGGCGGTAATGCTGGCGTTCGCGTTGTTGAACGGCGAGCCCGAGAGCGCCAGCGGCGTGGCGCAGGAATTGCCGCTGCAGGGGCAGGAACCGGTGCAGGTATACAGCTTGCGCGTGGACTGGTCGGTGGGGTAGGCGATGCGCAGCATTTCAGCCATGCCGCCTTTTTCCACCAGATTGCCGTCCGGCTTGTCGGACTGCTGGCCGACATCGGAGGCGTCAAACGGGCTGCGGAACGACCAGAACGTGGAGCTCGCGGTCCAGAAGCTGGTCGCCGAGCCCTTGATGAAGCCGTTGATGTTGTCGGCGGCCTCGTCGCCGTTGGCGTCGGCGAGGAACAGGTCCCCGTTCACGTTGAGCTTCAGGTCATAGAGTTTGAGGTTGCCGAACCAGCGCGGCGCCTTGGTCTGGTCGGGCCGGAACACGCCGATATACACCTGGTTCAGGTTGGTGCCGCGCACGTTGACGCTGACCGGCAGCGTGGAGGAGGCGAACACGCTGTTGACCGACTGCACTTCCTGGAAGATCTGGTTGAGCGCCGAGACGATGGCCGCCCCGCCGGCGGCGGAGCTGACCGCGAAATAGCGGCCCTTGCCGTTGGTGGCCACGCTCTTCATCAGCGTGGTCATCGCAGGGCCCTGACCGGTGGTGCCGGGATCAACCTCGACGACGTAGGTAATGACGGTCTGCTTGCCAGCGAAGTTGGCGTTGCAGTCGCCGTTGGACATGAACTTGGCATACTCGTCCATCCAGTCCTGCTGCTGCCCGCTCGAATTGGGGGACACGTTGCTGAGCGCGATGGTGTCCGGCGGGTTCTTGCCGACCAGCAGCGCGAGCCGCGCCTGCATGTCCGAGAGGGTGCTCGCGTTTTCGTTGGCCGGCCCGTTGCTGATGTAGATCTGGAAGTTCTTCTGGCAGCCATCGGTGATGGGGCTGAGGTAGGTCTGGTCCGCGCTGCTGTCGAACGCGTTGCCCGACAGGCTGGCGGCCAGCGGGTTGGAACCGGAGTTGCCGAAGTAGTCGCGCTTCGCCTGGCCGAATCCGGTATTGGCGGTGAGGCCGGCCCAATAAAGGTAGGCCTCGTTGATCATCTCGGAGATGGTGTTGTTGTTGCCCTTGTCGCCGAGCTTGTCGAGGGCGTTCACCATGCTCGACAGGGCGCTCTTGTTCGCCGTGGTCATCTGGCGAACGGCGAAGCGCACGTAGCTGCCGTGGTTCACCGGCTGGCCCGCTTCGTCGTACAACATCAGGCCGACGTTGAAGTCGCTGGAGAGGGCGTTGACCACCGAGACCAGCGCCCCTTTCTCGTTAGCGAAGGCGGTGTTCCAGTTGGCGGTGTTGTCGAGCATGAGCAGCACGTTGGGCCGCTCGGCGGAGAACGACGGGTTGGCGAGGAAGATGTCGATGTCCTCGCCGATCGGGTCGAAGGCGGCGAAGGCGCGCGGCATGCCGGCGCCGAGCAGCAGGAGCCCGGCGAGCGCCAGGCGGAGTACGCGGGTGAGTTTCATGGTGGACCTCTCTGCTTGCCTACGGGCAGTTGCCTGCCGTAAGGCGGATTTTTACGCCCTGCACGACGCTGGTCTGGCTGCCGGAGATGGAATCGGACGAATTGACCGCGATCTCCCAGCTGGTGTCCTCCGGCGAGATGTTGGAGGTAGCGCTGAAGCCGGTGGCGGGCGTGGAGAAAATACAGCTCGGCCGTTGGATGGTCACGGAGTAGCCGTTGACCGTCGAGGTGATGGACGCGGTGCCGCTGGGCCACTGGCCGGTGTTGCCGGCGGCGTCATCGAAGAAGGCGATGGCGCCGAGCTTCTCTTCGATCACCTGCTGCGCGGCCGATTCGAGGGCGCGTTGCGACTGCATGTTGCCGACGACCCTGAGGTTGGTATTCGACAACCGGATCATCGACAGCACGAACAGCGTGATCATGACCAGCATCACCAGGACCACCAGCAGAGTCGCACCGCGCTGCGCGCCAAGTTTCGCTGTCACTCTCGCCGTCACGGGTTCTCCCGCCTCGAGCTCATGTTGACGATGCGCGCCTCGCTGAAGAACAGGTGCCGCTTGTAGGCATCGTTGTACGGGCCGTAGGTCAGCCCGCTGCCGGCCACCGTGCCCGCGCCGAGTGCGGCGGAGTCGGTCGCCACCATGTAGGTCTTCGTGTCCTTGTAGCCGGGAGAGGTCTGCGGGCTGCGCGCGACGATCCAGATCTTCGCGCTGACGACGTTCGTCAGGTCGGCGAGGCTGAAGGTCGAGGTGCTGCCGTTCGGCAGATACAGATCCGGCGCGCCGTCGCCGATGCGCCCGGTGTTCCCGTTGGCGGTGTTGGGGCTGTTGTCGATGCCGAATTCGATCTTCAGCGCGTCAACGCCCTCCGCCAGCGGCACCGTGGTGAAAGTACGCGCGCCGCCCGCGCCGGTGAGCTCCAGCCGCTTGAGCGTCGGCACCGGGCTGTACGAGTCGTCGGCGGCGCCGGTGCAGATGTCGCCGCCGCCCGCCGGCAGGCTGCACGGCGCGACGAAATAGATGTGCACGTGGTACTTGCGGATCGATTCGGCGTTGAGGTTCTTCTGATTCAGCGTCGAGGCGCCGCCGCTCGCCTTGGTGCTCGCCGTGATCGCGGCGCCGTTGCCGAACTGGACCTGCACTTCCGTCGGGTTGGTCTGCATGTAGACCTCGCCCGAGACCGCGACAGAGGCGCTCGCCACGGTGGGCGTGAGGCCGTCGGTCGGATAGCGCAGCGGCGTCGTTTCAGCGCGCCGGATCACCAGGATGTCGCTGCCGGTGACCAGGTTCGCCGCCGGCAGGTAGGCGGCGCAGGTCGTGCCCGTCAGGCTTGGCAGGCTGGACTGGTTGGCCGCGAGATAGAGCTGCACCGGCATCCTGAGCGACGTGGTCAGCACGGTTTCGTTGCCGGTGATGCACGGATCCGGGGCCGCGGCGGGGTCGTCATAGGCGGAATAGCGGCCGTAGAAGCCGGCGTGATGCAGGTCCTGCGCCAGCGTGTCCATGGCGTAGCGGCCGTTCTCGATCTGCTGCGCCGAGCGCTGCAGTTCGCGCTGGCTCTCGCTCGAGGAGACGAACACGGTGGTCAGCCCGGCGAGAATCAGCAGGCCGAGCGTCATCGCGATCATCAGCTCGATCATCGACAGGCCTTGTTGCCGGTGCAGGTTCATGCTCAGTTCAGCGTCGCGACGCGGAAGGTGGTCCACACGGCGCGGCGCCGCGTTTCGGGCCCGTAGAGGCCGTTGCCGCAGTTCACCACCGGCGCGAAGGTTTCGGTCATGCCCTGCCAGGTGACCACCGCGGTGTAGATGTTGGTCACGGCATCGAAGCTCACGCAGCCGCGCGCGCCGACCATGGCGCCGACGCCCGCCCCTCCGCTCTTCTCGCCGGCGCCCTGCAGCGCCTGGTCCCACTCGAGCAAGTCGCTGATGGCGAGCGAGCGCGTCTGCGAATTCAGATAGCCGCTCGAGCAGTTCGGCGTGCCGATGTAACCGCCGCCGGTGGTGGTGCCGAAGTAGGGCGTGCCGACGGTTCCAGTGGTGAGCGCATAGCAGCCGGCCGAGTTGCGGTTGGCGCCGATCTTTTCCAGGATGTCGTTGAGCAGGATCAGCGCCTGGGCGCGCTGGTAGGACTCGAGCTCCGCCTGGTGGGCGAAGGCCTGCATGCCGACCAGGCCGAGCAGGCCGATCACCGCGATGACCAGCGACACCAGCACTTCGAGCATGGTAAAGCCGCGTGGTGATCTAGTTGCAGCCATTGGCGGGGTTCTGGTCGGTGTCGGTGCGGATGGTGGCCTTGCCGCTGGCGTCGATGACGACGCAGCGCGCGGCGATGGCGCTGGTCGACGCGGTGGTGAACAGCGTCAGGTTACGCACGTTGCTGGAGAGGCGGCCGTCGAGGCGGTAGGTGATGTTGCCCGAGGTGTTCGGCGTGACGCTCACGTTGGTGGTGGCATCGCGCGCTTCGAGCACCGTGGCGCCCGACATGACGCTCCATCCGAGCGCCCAGTCGCCCGAATTGGGCACTATGTCGACATTCGACGCGCGCTTGATCGCCTCGCTGCGCGCCAGGATCACGCTCTGGTAGAGGTCCGACGCCGCAGTGCGCACCTGCGTCGCGACCACCATGTCGCGCATCGAGGGCACCGCGAGCGTCACCATGATGGCGGCGATCGCCACCACCACCATCAGCTCGATGATGGTGAAGCCCTGCCGGCCGGTTTTGCCGGGAGCTACCACTTGAGGTCGCCGGCCGTGCGGGTCTTCTGCCCTTCGCTGTACGTCCCGGTGGTCGTGGCGTTCAGGTAGAGCGTACCGTCCGCCACCTGCGTGCCGGTGGGCGTCGCGGTGACGAAGAAAGCGGGCGGCGGTCCGACAACAAGGGTGACCGCGACGGTGTAGTGGGTGTTGGTGCAGTTCGTGGTGCAGGTCCAGCCGTCCTTGTTGGCGACATTCAGGCCGCCCGAGCCGATGGTGGCGTTGTACTGGCGCGCATCCAGCATGTACTGCACCTGGCGGCTGCCGATCTCGCTCATCAGCTGCTCGGCCTGGGAGCGGTAGCCGCGCATCATGTAACTCGTATAGGACGGATAAGCGATCGCGGCAAGAATGCCGATGATCACCACCACGATCATGACTTCGATGAGGGTAAATCCCCCGCTGATCCGCGGGCGACCGCGCACTGCGCAAGCGTTCGATCTCACCTGTTTCTCCCCGGTTGTTCTGTTCAGGCCTCTTTTGGTGCAAGGACTATAGCAAAGGCATCTCCGGGCCATTGCCGCGCGCCGACGAACAGGCGGTTTCCGGGGACGAGCGGCGATGGCAAGGTGCCCGGCGAGCGCCGGCTGTGGCAAATGCCACAGTTGCGCTCAGCGCGCGAGCTCGCGCGGCAGGGTGAAAACGACGCGTTCGGTGAT